>JBCBZF010000195.1:0-8270 GCA_039815525.1 Bacteroidota bacterium
ACCAGCGATTCAGTTTCTGGGCGCAGATACTTTACGAAAAGATTTAATAGAAAAAGGCGTATTGATGGGATAAACCAGTCCATCCATCTATTGCGACGAGCTGTAATCTTGTCCCTCTCTTCCCATTGGTCGTTGAAAACCCTCATTTTGCAGAAGCAGGCTGAGCCGGTTTGGGCTGAATCTAAAATTTGGGCATATTTCGTCTAATGAGGACCAAAGGAAGTGTCTGGATCTGTGTTCTGACAGCCTGCTTGCTATGGGCGTGCCAGGGACATGATACATCAGTCAGCCTAAATCAGCAGGATTTGAAAGCGCCGAAACAAAACGCTTCTCTGGAAATGGCTGAAGATTATGCAGATACCTTGTCCGCACTTTTTTACGGCCTCAAAGACCGATGCGATACCATGCCCCTGACCACAGTTGTCGGGGATGTTGCCTGGAAGATATGCCAATTTGAAAATCAAAGAGAGATCGTGTTCATTCATTTTTTCCATGATGGTGTTACCTATCGGGAAGAATACTGTCTTTGGGATGGACAATTGGTAGAGGCGATAGAAGGTGAAGAAAGGTTTTATGGTACAGCTGATCGGAGTGAATGGAGTTGCTGGTACCATATCAAAGGAAACCACATCGTCAACTATGCGTCCTTTGGCACGGGAAAGACCGAAACCGATAGCTGGGAACCATCTTCTATCCTGGAACAATGGACCCTTAGAAAAGCTGAATACAATCGATTAATCAATTTACTTGCACAACAACGCTCCCCAAAATCATCACAATGAATACAAACTTCCTATCGAGACACACCACCTTCCTCTTGCTGGCGGGTCTGCTGATGAGCAGCTTCACTGCAATGGGACAAGGCACACGCCTGTTGCGGCAGCCAGACATCAGTGCCGACCATATTGCCTTTGTCTATGCCAGCGACATCTGGATTGCCAATCGTGATGGCAGCAACGTACGCCGCATCACCAGTACACCTGCCATTGAGTCGAATCCAAACTTTTCACCGGATGGAAAAACGCTTGCTTTTTCCTCTAATCGCAGTGGCAGTACCTCTGTCTACAGCGTTTCGGTCAATGGAGGGGAACCAAGCCGCCATACCTGGTATCCGACCGGCGAAGTCGTCAAAGGTTGGACCAATGATGGCAAAAATATTTTATTCGCCTCTTCCCAGGGATCAGCACCTACAGGCTATAACCGGCTCTGGACCGTCCCATTTGATGGAGGTCCTTCCAGCAAAATCATGGAGCAGTGGGGAATGGATGGCGCTTATTCTCCCAATGGAACCCACATGGTCATTGACCGGGTCAGTCGCTGGGATGGAGAATGGCGTGCCTATCGCGGAGGGCAAAATACACCTTTGATCGTCATCAAGCTAGAGGATCTGTCTGAGACCCTGATCCCCAATGAGCATACCACTGATATTTCACCCGTCTGGATGGGCGACATGATTTACTTCTTGTCTGATCGCGATCTGGTGAGCAATGTTTGGTCCTATTCTCCCCAAACCCAGGCGGTCAAACAGATCACCAGCTTCAAAGGCTCAGATATCAAATGGCTGGCAGGACATGACGGCCAATTGATCATTGAGCGCGATGGATTTCTCCACAATTTGAATCCATCCACCGGACAGACGAATCAGTTGAATATCAATGTAGTTGGCGACTTCCCTTGGGCGGAGACCAAATGGGAAGATGTCAGTAGCCGGGCCAGATCCGTCTCTCTTTCCCCAACCGGAAAACGTGCACTGGTTGAGGCGAGAGGCGAAATCTTTACCATTCCAATCGAACATGGTAACGCCCGTAATCTCACCCTCAGCTCCGGTGCTGCTGATCGAGCCCCGATCTGGTCCCCAAAAGGAAAACACATTGCCTGGTTTTCGGACAAAGGAGGCAAAGGTTATGCGCTCATGATTGCCAATCAGGATGGACTGGAAGAAGCACGTAGCATTTCCATTGGTGAATCGAAAATGGCCTGGGAACCAGCCTGGTCGCCAAATGGAAAACACATCGCTTTTGTAGATGATGACACCCGCATCCGGGTGGTCGAAGTTGCTTCTGGTAATGTCCAAACGATTGACATCGCAGGTACCAACCTGGAACGTGGCGGCATGGGGATCAAGTGGTCTTCTGATTCAAAGTGGCTGGCTTATGCAGTATCTGGCAGCAATAACTTCCGCCAGATCAAACTTTGGTCAGCGGCTGACGGACAGACACGTGCCATCACCAACCCATTTGCGGACGCTTTCTCCCCCAGTTGGGACAGGGATGGGAAACATATGTATTTTCTGGCCAGTACCAGCTACGCATTGAGTTCCGGCTGGGCCAATACCAGCGCGATTACTTCCCGCCCAAACTACGCAGCTTATATCATCAATTTGCGAGCTGATGATCCGTCTCCATTTACCCCCAGAAGTGATGAGGAAGAAGAGGTAGCGGAAGAAAGCATGGATGACGCACCGGAGGCAAATGAAGGCGACGACAAGAAGGATAAAAAGAAAAAAGGCAAAAAGGATAAGAAGGATGGAGAGGCTGAAAAGCCTGACAAAAAAGCGGAAGAAGACCTGATCAAAATTGATTTTGATGGAATTGAGCGTCGGATCATGGCTTTGCCCATGCCGACCCGTAACTATCGCTTTACCATGAGCGGCCCCGCTGGTTCTGTGTTTATCTCAGAAGCAGTTCAAAATGAACGGGGTCTGAACCTTCATAAATTTGATCTCGAAAAGCGTAAAGCCAATGATTTTCTTGGCGGCGTAAGATGGGTTGCCATTTCTGCGAATGGCAAGAAGATGCTCGCCCGGACTGGTCCAGGCTGGAAAGTCGTGGATACTGGTCGCCCGAATGGAAAGGATGGGAAACCATTGAGAGTGGATCTGAAAGTAAAACTGAACCGGGCGGAAGAATGGGCGCAGATTTTTGAGGAAGCCTGGCGATATGAAGCAGATTACTTTTACGACCCCAATACCCACGGACGGGATTGGCAGGCGGTTCATGATCGATATGCACCACTGATTCCATTTGTCAAGCACAGAGCTGATCTGACCTACATCCTGGATCAAGTCAATGGTGAATTATCCGTTGGACACAGTTTTGTCTTTGGGGGAGATTACCCCAGGACGGATCGCAATGAAACGGGTTTACTGGGGGCAGATTTGGTGGCAGAAAATGGCCGCTGGAAAATTGCCAGAATCTTCACCACTGAAAGCTGGAATCCAGGCTTATCCAGCCCACTGGATCGCCCTGAGCTAAAGACCAAAGAAGGTGATTATCTGGTTGGCATCAATGGGCAGGAACTGACTGCCAGTGATGATCCCTACCAGTTATTGGATGGAACAGCTGGCAAGCAGACCCTCATCCACACCAACAGCAGCCCGACTTTTGAAGGCTCCATCAGGGAAATTGTTGAACCCATTCGCAGCGAAAACGCCCTTCGCCAACGTGCCTGGGTGGAAGACAACCGCCGCAAGGTAGACGAGCTTTCTGGTGGTAAATTGGCTTATGTTTGGGTACCCAACACCAGTTTTCCTGGCTTCGTTTCCTTCAATCGCTACTATTTTGCCCAGCAAGACAAATTGGGAGCAGTCATTGACGAACGCTTCAATGGCGGTGGTTTGCTGGATGATTATATGGTTGATCTGATGACCCGCCGTTTGCGGGCTGCCATCACCAACGAAGTCCCCAACGGAAAAGCCATTCGTCTGCCGGCTGGGATCCTTGGTCCCAAAGCTTTGCTGATCAATGAAATGGCTGGGTCAGGAGGAGATTTCTTCCCATGGGTTTTCCGCCAACAGCAAGCGGGTCCACTGATTGGTGCCACTACCTGGGGCGGATTGGTTAAATCATCCGTTCACTACGGCTTGGTAGATGGTGGTGCGCTGACCGCACCAGACAATGCCGTCTTTGATCCAATCAAGGGCAGTTGGATCGCCGAAAACCGGGGTGTGGCGCCAGATATCGCGGTGCGACAAGATGCGCAGTCTCTCGCCAAAGGCGAAGATCCACAGCTCAAACGGGCGGTTGAGGAAGTACTCAAGCTGCTGGAAGCAGAAGGAACCCAGCAGGCAGTTCCGCCCGCTTATCCGTCTCCAGCAACTGGAAATTAATCGCTGATCATCTGATTGACCTGGCAGGTTTTGAAAACCTGCCAGGTCTTTTATTTTTTGCCCACCTTCATCACCACCAGCCAGGCCAGTACAAGGCCGATGAAGCCGAATAGAATGGTGTACAGATTGGTGCCGCCATTGGACAGCAGCGCAATGGTCTTACCGGCTTCACCACTCAGCTCCATGGCGATGAACAATTGGGTCACAATGGCGTGGGTTGTTCCCATCCCCCCGGGTGTCGGCAAAGCCCAACCAATGCCTCCGATTAGCAATACCAGAAAGGAGTAATACAAGCTCAACTCGCGGGTGATGGGTAAGGCTTCCATAAAGCACCAGGTCATGGCAACCAATGAGGCCCAAATCATAAAGGTATGGACGAAGAATAAAAAAGGATTTTTGAGTTTAAAGATGCTTTTGGCTGCATCAATCATTCCCTGCAAAAAGGCTTTCACTTTCCCAATCAAGCCTTCCTGAAAGCTCTTGGCGCGTAACAACCAGATCAAGACGCCCAGACCGATCAGGCCAATCACCCCCAGACCAATCAGAATATTCTGACTGCCTTCCAGCATGGTCGCGAGATTGGTGAAAATATCCCTGAATAAACCAGCCAATCGCTCCACTTCCAGCAAAAAGATGACGCCAAGACCTAACAGGAGCACCACCAGATCTACCACCCTTTCGCTGAAAACGGTCCCAAAGCTGGTTGCCACAGGTACCTTATCGGTACGGTACAAAAGCGTACAGCGCGCGACTTCTCCCAAACGTGGCGTAGCCGTATTGACCAGGTAGCCGACCAGTACCGCCAGGACGGTGTTGTATTTGCCAACAGAATATTCAGTGGCATCCAGCATCATCTGCCAGCGTAGCCCCCGGAAAAGGAAAACGGCCAAGAGACAGCATCCAGCCAGAATCACCATGGTGGGATCTGCTTTGGAGACATTGGCCCAAATCTCCTCCAGCGACATATTGCGGTAGGTAAGATACAGTAATCCTGCCGCGAGGCTCACGCCAATCACCGACTGCAAAAGGGTTTTCATCCAGGGCCGCATAGCTTTTTCCTTAGCAAAATGAAGCCACAAAGAAAGGGATCAGCCCGATGAAAAAAAAGGAAGAAAGAAAGGCTAACTGCCAGAGCTTGCTGTTTCCCCCCGAAAGTGAAACCACTTGGTCAATATGCCATCCAAATCTTCGGTTTTGACAGGTTTCGCCAGAAAATCGTCCATACCAGCATCCAGACAGCGGGCACGGTCCTCGGCCATTGCATTGGCGGTCATGGCAATGATACGAGGCTGACGGAAAGTCTTGTCTTTAATGGCGCGAATTGCGCGGGTGGCGTCCAGACCATTCATCACTGGCATCTGCATATCCATCAGGACCAGATCATACGTCTTCTTTTGGACTGCTTCAAAAGCTTCCTGCCCATTATTGGCGACATCTGCTTCGAATCCCAGACGCTTGAGGATACGGCAAGCGACTTTTTGATTGATTTTGTTATCCTCCGTGAGCAAGATATTGATCTCGCGCTGATGACGAGCCTTCAAGTCTCCATCCTGCCGCTTCGACGTTTGCCTTGGCGTATGACCATCAATGACGTGGCAGGCTTTGGCAATGGCTTGATACAACTGACGCTTGCGGGCAGGCTTGATCAGCCAGGTACTAAAGAACTCCCGATGAGAGGGGTCTGATGGTGCACCGCCTGAGCTCAACATCACCAAAGGAAGCGATGGTTGCAGTTTCTCTTTGATAATTTGTGCCAACTCAACCCCATCCATAGACGGCATATTCATGTCCAATACAGCCAGATCCGGATGGTAGCCTTCACTCAGAAGATCGAGTGCTTTCAGTGGATGGTCAGCTTTTCGTACAATCAATCCCCAGTTTTCACAGCGTTTGGCCAAAATGGTCAGATTGGTTGCATTGTCATCCACAATCAGAACTTGTTTATCAGTCAGGACTTCAGGATCGAAGGCATGCATGACCGTTCCTGAAACCGCAGATAGAGTAACGGTAAAAAAGAAGGTCGTGCCTTTTTGCCATTCACTTTCGACCCAAATCTCACCCTCCATCAATTCTACCAGGCGCTTACAAATTGCCAATCCCAATCCGGTTCCACCATACTTGCGGGTAGTAGAGGCATCGACCTGAGAAAAAGACCGAAACAGGCGGTTGAGTCGGTCTTTGGGGATACCAATGCCAGTATCTTTGACCGCGAATTCTAATTGATGGATGCCTTCTTTCTGGGCCAAAGAGCGGATGTTAACGAAGATTTCACCTTCCTCAGTAAATTTGACGGCATTGTTGACCAGGTTGATGAGAATCTGCCGGATACGAACGATATCCCCAGAAAAATGAGTCGGAACGTCAGATTGAATGTCATAAATCAGTTCCAGGTCTTTTTGATTGGCCTTACTGCGAAGTAAATCAAAGGTATCTTCCAGCGGCTCCAGCAGCTCAAAGGTTTCATGTTCCAGTTCCAGATTGCCGGATTCAATTTTACTGTAGTCAAGAATGTCATTGATAATTGCCAGCAAAGATTCACCGCTCATCCGAACCGTCTCGATAAAATCATGCTGTTCAGAATTGAGTTTCGTTTCACCCAGCAAACCGGTTAATCCAATAATGGCGTTGAGAGGCGTTCGAATTTCATGACTCATGGTTGACAAAAACTCCGAGCGGGCTTTAGCAGCACTTTCGGCTTCATCACGGGCGATGCGCAATGCATCCAGCATTTTCTCATTCTCAAGCAAGATACTGGATAGTTCTTTGTTGCGGTCCATCAACTCTGCGGTCCGGTTCCGTATCTGGTCTTCCTGTTGTTGATTCAGATTTCGCAGACGGTTTTGCCGAAGGCCAACCAGAAAGGCAAGTGCACCCAGAAAAAGCGGTGCCGTGTCAATGATCCACAACAAAGGTTGTCGGGCCTGTGCATCCCAAAACCCGGTATATAAGTTGAGATTGAGCTCGAGCCAGGTTGCAATGAGGGGAAAAGAACAGCCAACGAGAACGCCTGCCAGCGTCCAACGAAATATCGTTTGGTTTACGGTCATATTCAGAACATCTATTTTAGCATGAGCAAAATAGATGGCAAATTATTGGCTTCGATAGAGCTTTTATCCGAAAACTTACAGACAATAGAAATTTAATAAATCGGAAGTAAATCATTCGCATTTCAGTGCGTCTTGCGATAGATACCACCTATTATGATAGAGACATCATGACGGCAGAAACGCCATATCTGGCGGTTGGCAGTGTTCCTACATCATCCCGGTCTGCTAAGATCTGCATTTGCCCATCTGGAAAAATCCGTGATGGAACTATCTCACTATTTTCCTTTCAAAGTTGGCGAACCAAATAAAAACTCTACCGCTACATTGATACGCATTGATTGAAAACTATTGGCCCGAACAAGTCCATTGTCTAAATCGACATTGGCTGGGTCATTGACCCAAGTCGCAAAATCTCTGGGCAGATCCGTCCATCCAGCCTGCCGATTGTCAACATCCACCATGCTCAGCATACCATCATCCGAAACGAATTCAGACGGAAAGGAAATGCTGACCGGGATGAAGACCGGGCCTAATTTTACGCCTACACTGGCGCCAAAATCCAAGGTAGTCGTTTCCGCGCTGTATACACCGAGTACATCATTTTCATCCCCCAGGCTGTATGATCCGTCCTGGTAGACATAGCCTAGATCCAGAAAATTTCGGCGGAACCGGCCGCTCAGATGTCCCTGGAGAAAAAGAACTTGCTTTATGTGAATGCCCAGATCAATCTGAAGGTTGAGGTCGCGTACCACCAAATCCGCCTGGGTACCAATCCCATTCTGAAATTCCGCCGTCCTTTGCAGCCTTTTACTTCCATAAGTCGCAAAAATCCCGCTGGTAAAGCCAATGTTTTCCCCATGTGCAATTCGAAATCCAGCGCCTAATTCAGGATGACTGATTTCTGTTGCAGCGATGGTGTCAAAGGGCTGCGCCATCTCGCTTCCGTAGAAAGCATTATAATTTTGAAAGAAATCATTTAGATCAAATGCCTGCAAGGTAGAATATTCGTAGCCGGCCCGAAGCGAAAACCCACCAGTATATTCCTGCGCATACAAAAGACTGGAGGAAAGGAGAAGCAGAGAAAAAAGAATACGTCTGAAAACCATGGAAAACTG
>JBCBZF010000510.1:0-5165 GCA_039815525.1 Bacteroidota bacterium
CCTGACACCGATTTCCCCGGCTGGTATACGACTGGTGGAATTCCCTTGCAGCAAGGTGGACTGTCTCAGGGTGGAACGATAGAAGTTGGCCAAAGTGGATTTCTTGGCGTTCCTGCACCAGATGGAGGTGTCTTTGTGGAAATGGATGGCAATCACCATGATCAGCTTGTTAGCGTTACACCTGGTCAGATATTGGATTGGGAATTGTCCCATCGAGGTCGTCCCGGTACAGATGAGATCACGATTTCTGCCGGCCCGCTTGGTAATCTCAGCGTCCTTGCGGTTGTTAGCTCGCCCAATACAGAATGGATCAGACATAGCGGCCAATACACGGTACCTACTGGCGTTACGCAAATTCTGTTTCGCATCACGCCTTCAGGTGCAGCCAATGGCGACATTGATTCCTCCAATTTGCTGGATGATGTCAAGCTCTGTCCGGCCGGACAGGTCATAACCTGTGCTACGCCAGGGAATATTGCCCTCGGCAAAACTGCTACCCAGTCGTCTACCTATACTTCGAATATCAACTTCGATGCGGGGAATGCCCTTGATGGAGATAACAATGGCGTGGCCAGTGCCAATAGCATGAGCCACACACTCAATGAAGCAAATGCCTGGTGGGAGGTTGATTTAGGCGAAAGCTATGAGCTATCCGCCATCAAGATCTGGAACCGGACCGATTGCTGTTCCGGGCGTCTCTCAGATTTCCATGTATTGGTTTCTGATGATCCATTCGCCTCATCAGATCTCACAGCGACTATCAACCAAAGTGGTGTAACAGATCTGCACTTCCCGGGTACGGCTGGCAGAGAAACTGATCTCACGCTTTCTCAAACCGCTCGTTATGTCAGAATCCAACTTGCCGGTCAAAACTTCCTGCAATTAGCCGAAGTGGAGATCATCGGCTGTACGCCGGAAGACGATCCTGATCCACCAGTCTGTACGCCGGTGAATCTTTCCGCAGGCAAATCAACCAGTCAGTCTTCCACCAGATCCAATCGATATGCTTCAGCTAAGGCGGTTGATGGCGATACCAATGGAGATGATGCGGCCAATTCCTTGTCCCGGACCCGATTCAATGACAATGCATGGTGGGAGCTTGATCTGGGAGATGTGTATGAATTGTCTTCTATCAAAATCTGGAACCGGACCGATTGCTGTTCACAGCGCCTGAAAGACTTCCACGTATTGGTGTCGGAGGTGCCGTTCAACAGCACGGATTTGGCATTGACCATTGCGCAGAGTGGTGTAGAGGATTTATACCATCCGGATACGGCTTCTCAGGAAACTGATTTCACCCTCTCCCGAAGCGGGCGCTATGTGCGGGTACAGCTTTCCAACCGCAATAGCCTGACCCTGGCAGAAGTGGAAGTGATGGGTTGCCCGATCAATGCACCAAGCCGTCTGGCCAGTCAGGAAACAGACATTCTGATTTTCCCGAATCCGGCTTTCGCAAAATTGAACATTGATTTGGCGCATTATGCACAGACTGCGGTTCGGTACACGGTCCATTCTTTGAATGGTCAGGTAGTCGCACAAGGCAATTTTGCCGTCAATCATCAGTCTCAGGAAGTGCTTGATGTCTCTTCATTTGCAAACGGCATGTACATCATTCGTTTCCAGACAGATGATGGTCGAAGTGTAAGCAAGAGGTTTATCGTTTCGGACAGACGGTAAAAGGCTTCTCCTCTGACAATCAGAAAGGCCATGGTATATGATGTACCACGGCCTTTCTTTATGATAAAAGGTTTTGTCCTATTTCATATCCAGCGCCACATCAATGATCATATCCTCCTGACCGCCGACCATTTTCCGCCGACCCAGTTCCTGCAAAATCGCCCGCGTATCAATCCCATATTGTTTCGAAGCTTTCTCTGCATGGCGCAGAAAACTTGAATAAACCCCGGCATAACCAAGAGATAACGTCTCCCGGTCAACCCGCACGGCCCGGGTTTGCAATGGACGCACCAGATCATCAGCTGCATCCATCAGGGCAAAAAGATCAGCCATGTGTTCCACCTCCATTTTATTGAGCACCCCAACCAGCACTTCCAGCGGACAATTTCCGGCTCCGGCTCCCATACCAGCCAGCGAAGCATCCAGACGATATGCACCATGCTCCATCGCAATGATGGTATTGGCGACGCTGAGGGAGAGATTCTCATGACAATGAATCCCAATCTGGGTTTTTTCATCCAACACCTCCCGGAAAGCATTGATCCGATCTTTGACATCATCCATCAGCAAGGCACCGGCAGAATCCGTTACATAGACGCAGTCGGCGCCATAGGATTCCATCAGTTTGGCTTGCTGCGCCAGATTTTGCGGATCATTCATATGGGACATCATCAGAAAGCCCCCCACATCCATGCCCAGTTTTTTGGCGGCTTCAATGTGCTGGGCCGAGATATCCGCTTCGGTACAATGCGTCGCAATCCGCACCGAACGCACGCCCAACTCATAGGCATGTTTGAGATCTTCAATGGTACCGATGCCGGGAAGTAGTAAAGTCGTCAGCAATGCATGATTCAACTCCTCCGCCAGACCTTCCAGCCATTCCCAGTCCGTATGTTTACCAAAACCATAATTGAAGCTGGCACCGGCCAAACCATCACCATGGCTGACCTCAATGGCGTCCACCCCGGCTTTGTCCAATGCAATGGCAATCTCGCGAATCTGCTGCTTGCTGTATTGGTGTTTGATGGCATGCATCCCATCGCGCAGCGTTACGTCTTGTAGGTATATTTTTTTCATGGGAATGGGATCAAAGAGAATTGACAGATAAGCGGGCCATTTTTTCGCCTGTGGCCAAAGCAGCTGAGGTCATGATATCCAGATTTCCGGCATATTCGGGTAGATAATGGCCGGCCCCAATTACTTTGAGCAAAACTGTCGTTTTCAGACCATGGCGATTGCCGATCCCAGGAATGTAAACCGCTTCTGATTCAGAGATTTCCTCAAACTGGACTTCCTGTTGGAGCTGATAACCAGGTACATACTTTTGTACCTCCGCTACCATCTCCGCAATACTGGCCCGAATGTCTTCCTGATCAGCCATTTCACTGAGGGTGAAAACTGTATCCCGCATCACCAATGGCGGTTCTGCCGGATTAAGGATGATGATGGCTTTGCCTTTTTCAGCTCCGCCTACTTTTTCAATTGCCTCTGCCGTCGTCTCGGTAAACTCATCAATGTTTGCCCGGGTGCCGGGTCCGGCAGATTTACTGGCGATAGATGCTACAATTTCCCCATAATGAACTTTTGCGACTCTTGCCACTGCCGCAACCATCGGTATCGTCGCCTGCCCACCGCAGGTGACCATGTTGACATTTTTGACATCCAGATTGTCAGCGAAGTTCACTGGTGGAATCAAATATGGCCCGATCGCAGCTGGCGTCAGATCGATCATCCGTTTATCAGGGTATTGCTGAATGATCGACCAATTGTATTGGTGCGCACGAGCGGAAGTTGCGTCGAAAATAAAGCGAATGTCTGTCCATTCCGGCATCTTGATCAGCCCATCTACACCTTCGGCAGTGGTACCGATACCCATCCGACTGGCACGCGCCAGCCCGTCAGAGGCGGGATCAATGCCGACCATTGCGGCAACTTCCAGAACTTCAGAATTACGCATGATCTTGATCATCAGATCGGTGCCAATGTTGCCCGGACCGATGATGGCGACTTTTATTTTTTGCATGGCGATTTATCCTTTACCGAAACGGACCCTTACTTCTCCAAGTGTATCAAAAACTGCTTTGACTTCATCTCCGGGTTCGACCGGGACCATCGGACCGAGTGCGCCACTCAGGACGATATCGCCCGCTTTCAGCGGATTGCCCAGTCTGGCCATGGTTTTGGCCAGCCACATCAGCGCTGTGATGGGCGAACCAAGACAAGCCGCACCTTTGCCCTCTGAAGCCAATTCTCCATTTTTATAGACCTTTACCCCACAATTGATCAGATCAATCGCTTCCAGCTTCACGGGACGATGTCCCAGGACAAAATGGCTGGCAGAAGCATTGTCGGCAATGGTATCAGTGATCTTGATGTTCCAATTCTCAATCCGACTTCCCACGATTTCGATACTGGCCAAAGCATAGTCTACCGCAGAAATCAACTCTGCGGTGGTGATAGAAGTATCCGGCAAGTCCTGTTTGAGCACAAAAGCGACTTCGGCTTCGGCTTTGGGTTGCATCAATTCCGACCAGGGAACCACCGCTCCGTGCAGCACTTCCATGTCATCAAATAACACACCATAATCGGGTTGATCAACCCCCAACTGGGCTTGTACAGCTTCAGAGGTCAGACCGATTTTACACCCAACCGAACGGGCACCAGCCGCCAAACGGGGCTGATGATTGATCCGTTGAATTTCGTAAGCCAAATCCAGATCGTCGGTACCGATCACATCTCTGAGTGGATTAATGGTTTTCCCACTGCTGATTGCTTCCCGAATTTTTGCCGCGGCTTGTTCTGCGATATTTGTTTTGGTTGTCATGATTGTTAAAGTGGTAAATATGCAACTGCCTTGATTTCAATGAGCAGATTGGGATGCGGCAATTGATGAACCGCTACCGTGGTACGAGTCGGACCAGTATGGTCAAAAAACTGTCCATAGACGTCATTGTAGCCTTTGAAGTCTTTCATGTCTACCAGGAAAGTGGTGATGTCAATCACGTCTTTCAGACTTGCGTCCATTGAAGCAAGCAAGACGCCGATGTTGTTGATCACCGCTTCAGTCTGCAGGCGAATGTCGAGTTGCCAATTTCCATCGGCATCCTGTTCGGCACCGATGTGTGTATTGTCAGGCCGGCGGCTGCTGGTACCAGACACATAAATAAAATCGCCAACCCGTTTGACATGAGGATAATTCCCCAGAGGTTTGGCGCGATCGTTCAATGTTTTGCTATCCATGTTTGGTGGGATTGAGTCTGTATAGAACCGGTTTACTGGGAACCGCATCCAGGGCAATAGAAGGAATCTGAAGATTCAGAAAATACAGTCCATCTTCGATGGCATTCTCCACATACACCAGTTCAGTGATGGTGCAATGCTGGCGTTCGGACTTTGCTACGGCATCCAGTCCCCAGAAAATATGATGAGCAGCCAGTTTGCCGCCATCCTGCTCCCGATCCACCGAAGGCAGATCCAGCAGCAAATGC
>JBCBZF010000926.1:0-2941 GCA_039815525.1 Bacteroidota bacterium
TCCAGTAAGCTTTCCAGGTCTGGAACCGATCCATTGTGGAGGTAGGGTGCTGTGGCCCATACCCCATCCAGTGGGGGCGCAATGTATCCATCTGATGGCTTGATATATGAACGTGGCGAGCTGGTCGCAAACCAACTTTTATTGTACCAATCGGGGAGCCCGGTCCCTTCCATGAAACAGCGGGCATATTCAGGATCGGTTTTAACTTCCGATAAAGGCACGATCCGGTTGGGATACTGCGGGAACTTTCCATAGGTCCCGTGGCATTTTTTGCAATTGGCTGTAAAGATTTTTTTCCCTTCAATTGCTAAATCCTTATCAATAGCTTTTGGGTATTTCGGGGCTTCCAGGCTCTCCAACCAGGCTACTACATCATCAAAGTTCTCATGGATCATGCGGGCAGATGCACTGTCGTGTACCCCAAGGGCAGAGGCTTGCATAAGCAGCTTTGAAAAGCTGCCACGTCCCATTCCATTATAATAAAGGGCAGCTTTTTTCTTTACATTCCATAAAGGTGGTACATCTGATCCGATGTTGTAATCATCCATCTCAAAGACCGCATCCTTCTGGATTTTAAGACTTTGTGGATCTCTGTGTGAAACGGATGCTTCTTCCAGCCGAAAGGCGGTGTTGATGCCAAACTGGTTGGTCTGGATGCGGTCATCCAATTTGCGGACGTTGAAGCCATAATCATAAAACTCCTCCCATTCGGCTGACTTTTTGCCAACTTTCCGCTTCACAAAAAACCAAAGCAAGCCACCAGGTATCTTTTTCCGAAAATCGCTGAAACTATTCCCCAAACCCAGCGCCAAGCTATCTTGCATGACGCTTGCGTGGCAGGTAAAGCAATTGCCGCTGATCACCCTGGCACCATTGCGTCCTGTAAAGGAAATTTGATCGTAGGTAAGCGAATGCTGTTCCGGTCCTCTTCGTAGGAAGCTATCCCGAAACACTGTATCCCGCACCAAAAAGTCATATGGGATGCCACTGCCTACAAAACCGCCATTCACCAAATAGGAAAACCCTCTATCCGGGTCGCCTTTTAAACGGGGGCCGGCTGGCTCAGTGATTCGGTACACCCGTTCATTTTCAGGCAAACTCAGCTTGGAATGGGATTGCCTGGAGTGGCAGGCAATAAACAGGCCTGCAATGAGAATGATGATAAGAGGGAGTCGACTGCTTTTCACTTTGACGTAATATTTTGAAAGCATATCAATTTTAAACTATTTTAAGCTGACATTGTTCCATCTTCCCAAACCCCAGACATGACCCGGAATCCGTCTTCCTCAGACTTTTCTCATCCGTCCACTGATGGACCGCTTCAAGAAGTGAAATCCCGTTCATTGCTCATTGAGATTGCATGGGAGGTTGCCAATCAGGTAGGAGGGATCTATACGGTTATCCGATCAAAAGTACCGGCAATGCTGGAAAGCTGGTCGGATGATCAATATTGTCTGATCGGACCCTGGGTACATCCCAATGTCTCAACCATCTTTGAGGAGATGGAAGTGGATGATACCGCCTATGGACGGGCAGTCCAAAAAATGCGGGATATGGGTTTTGAGGTGCACTATGGACGTTGGCTCACGCAGGGAAGACCAAGGGTGGTTTTGTTTAATCCGTTTAGTGTGTACGAGCGCCTGGGGGAAATTAAATATCTCCTCTGGGAGCATCATCACATTTCCGCACCAGCAGATGATGACCTCATCAACCAGGTAGTTGCTTTTGGCTGGCTGGTCAAAGTCTTTGTGACCCGTCTCACAGAAGAAGATGTAAATACTGATCCGGTTCTGGCGCATGTACACGAATGGATGGCCGGAACGGTGATCCCCGAAATTCGCCGCGACCAACTGCCGGTCAAAACGGTCTTTACCACCCATGCAACGCTCCTGGGCCGTTATCTGGCCATGAACGATGGGGAGTTTTATGATCATCTCCCCTTCTACGATTGGGAAAAAGAGGCCCGTCATTTCAACATTGAAATGCCAATCCGGATCGAGCGGGCTGCTGCGCATGGCGCCCATGTATTTACCACTGTGAGCGATGTAACTGCGCGGGAATGTAAATACCTCATCGGTCGGGACCCGGAAATTCTGTTGCCCAACGGTTTGAACATCCGTCGGATGGCAATTTCACACGAAATTCAGAATGTGCACCAACGTGCCAAGGATGAAATTCACCAATTTGTCAAAGGCCATTTTTTCCCCAGCTATTATTTTGACCTTGACCGGACGTTGTACTTCTTTTCTTCTGGTCGATATGAATATCGAAACAAAGGCTACGACCTGACGCTCGAAGCCCTGGCCCGCTTGAATTGGCGTATGAAAGAGGCGGGGATTGATAAAACCGTGGTGATGTTTTTCATCACGAAGCGACCCTTTTCATCCATCAATCCAGATATCCTGGCCCGCCGCGCGAATATTGAGAAGCTTCACAATGTCTGTGAAGTGATAGAACAGAGAATCGGGCAAAAGTTGTTTGACCACATTTCTGAGTCGGAAGACATGCGCTTCCCGGATCTCAATCAATTTGTGGACGATTTTCTCAAACTGCGCCTGCGGCGCAATTTGCAAAGCTGGAAGACCGATCGTTTGCCGAGCATCATCACCCACAATATTTATGATGATGCCACTGATGAGGTGTTGGGCTTCCTCCGTTCCTCCAATCTGCTGAACCATCCCGATGATAAAGTGAAAGTGGTTTATCATCCTGATTTTGTCAATTCAACCAGTCCGCTCTGGGGCATTGATTATGACGATTTTGTGCAGGGTTGCCATTTGGGCGTTTTTCCGAGTTATTATGAACCCTGGGGGTATACGCCACTGGAATGTATGGCCAATGGCGTGCCTGCTGTTACCAGTGATTTAGCTGGATTTGGGGACTATTTGGCCAATGCGCTGGACAATCCTGAAGAGCACGGCATGTTTGTGGTCAATCGTAA
>JBCBZF010000876.1:0-3127 GCA_039815525.1 Bacteroidota bacterium
CGAACTATTCTACTTTCGATTAATATAAATATGCTATTGGTCCCCTTATTTGCGGCTATGCAGCATACGTTCATGTACAGCGTCGCAGAAGGGGAAAGCATTCCGCGATGCAACCCTTTTTCCATTCTCAGCGACTTACTCTATGCACAGTGCACGGGGCATTTGTGTACAGAAATGTCCCGACTGATTCTATAAGAACTGTTCTTTTTGACTCGGAATGTATTGCGGGCAAAGGGGTCCTGAAGCGGACAACAGGTAGCCACTTTCCTGCAATGCTTCCGATTTTTGTTGTATATGATACTGAGCATAGACATTGGCAACAGTCGCACCAAATGTGGTGCGTACGAAGGGCCACAACTACTTTGGGTACAATCCATTCCCACCGACCAACTCGCCATTGGGCTGGCCGGTATTCTGCATGCAATTCCCTCAGAGACGGTCCTGCAAGTAGGCTGGATCAGTGTAGCAGGCATCAATCCAGAAAACTTTCCATTCTGGCAACGCTTCATTCCCCCCCCTCGTTTTGTTCACATCCACAGCGAAATGGCGCTGCCAATCGTCAATCAATATCAGACGCCACATACATTGGGAACTGATCGAATTGTCGGTGTGATTGGGGCCCAACAACTGACGGGCGCTGGAACACCAGTTCTGGTCATTGATGCAGGAACGGCCCTTACCTATGATTTTGCGGATGCGTCCGGCGCCTATCTGGGAGGGGGCATTGCGCCAGGCATCAGGATGCGATTTGAGGCCTTGCATCATTTTACAGCTAAGCTACCATTGCTCGACGTCGTCGAGGATACGGCCTTGGTTGGCCGGGACACTGCCACCAGTATTCAATCTGGTGTAGTCTGTGGCATCCTCAGCGAGGTGGACGGTATCATTGCCCGTTATCGGGCTGAATATGGGCCGGAAACCAACATTGTCCTGACCGGAGGAGATGTCAGTTTCTTTGATAAGAAACTGAAAAACATCAACTTTGCGGACGCCAATTTATTATTGAGAGGCATTTATCACATCGTAACGCAATGAAAATCAAAGCGTTTTATCTTTTGGGGCTGGTTTTCGTTCTTGGTTTGCAGGGGCTGTCAGCACAGGTTTTGACCCTGAGTCCTTATTCCCGCTACGGGATTGGCGATATTTTCAACAACACCACAGTACGAAATGCCTCCATGGGCGGCGTAGGTGTTGCCACCGATAATTACTTCTCGGTCAATCGCATCAATCCTGCCAGCTTTGCGGATCTGGTTTTTACCACCCTTGATGCATCAACCTTTGGACAAGGCAGTCGTTTTCGCAACAACGATGCGACTGAAAACCAAATTACGGCTGGCTTACGTGCATTGAATTTTGCCTTTCCCTCCAATGGCGGACCTTCATTTGTGATGGGGTTTTCGCCTTACAGCACCGTTGGGTATGAGATCCAGGACTTTTCAGACATTGAATTGGAAAATGATAGTCTCATTCAGGAGCGGCGCTTTCAGGCTTCCGGCGGACTGAACCAAGCTTACATCGGTTTGGGATTCAAAACCCTGAATCGCCGTCTAAGTATCGGAGGTGCATTTCAGTTTTCCTTCGGTAGCATCAATTACGACTGGGCCAATCTCATCCGTAACCAGGATTCTTCTCTCAATTCAAACTTTCAGGCAATTACCGCTACGGAAGAAAGATTTGTTCGGGGTTCCAGTGGACAATTTGGCCTGATTTACCAGGATACGCTTAATAAAACCAAAAATGTTCTGATCCGTCTGGGGGCCACTGCAGATCTGGCCATCGACTTTTCAGAAGACTCCCGGGGAGAATTTTCGAATACCACCATTACTGATACCCTAAAAAGTCGGACCTTTGATCGGCGTGATATCTCTTTACCTGCCAAATTCGGACTTGGATTCAGCATTAGCAGACCGGGATATTACACCTTTAGTGCCGATGCCACCTATCAGGACTGGACTGATTTCGAAGACAATAGCTCTTCCATCGTTCTGGGACAAGAGTTGCGGGTAGCGACCGGAGTGGAGTGGACGCCAAAATATGATGGCTTCAAATACTTTGGTCGGGTCAATTATCGCTTTGGTGCCTTTTATAAACAATCCTACATCGCTAATTTCGGGGATAATGCCATCAACGATTTTGGGGTAACATTCGGAATTGGTCTGCCAGCGTCCCGCCAGGGCAATTCCCGCCTCAATCAGGGTCGTTCCACCTCCCGGGTCAATCTGGGGGTGATTCTGGGCCGTAGAGGAGACCTCAACAATGGTCAGCCACTCGAAGAACTCTACGCCCGGATCATCTTAGGTGTCTCTCTGAACGATCGTTGGTTTATCCGGCGGGTCGTGGATTAAGGAAACATGTTTTTGTCCCGAAAAGTATTTCTTCTTCTCCTTCTGCTCGTCGTCTTTGGCCAAAGTAGCTTTTTGGCACAAAGCAGCCGGGAAGTACGTCAACAATTCTTGCAAGCCAAGTTGATTCCGGACTATCCGGATATCCTAACTGCCTGCTCGCTGGCGCTACAGCAGTATCCGGAAATCCTGCCCATTATGACCCGAGAGCCGCAATTGTTCCGGGTCCAACAATTACAGGAACAAGTCGGTCGTCTTTCAGAGTCAGACGTTAATACCCTGCTCCGCATGCAGGAATACCTTGCCAATCTGGAAGTAGATTCCAGCATCACCTGGCTGCGCCAACGGGCATTGACCAGCGTCCTGATGGCCCGACAGGTTCCGGATGAAGTCTTACCCATCCTGCGGGAGGCCATTATCGAAGCCCCGGCTGATATGCCGGCTACGGTGGTGGAACAATATTCTCAACGGGTGTTGCGGGCTGCAGAATCCGGGGAACTCACGGGAGAAGATTTATTGGATGACTTTGTCCGGCTGGAAGACTTATGGGGCTATATCGAAGCGACCCATGGGATCAATCAAGGCAATGGTAAAGAGGCACTGCTCCGTCTGGGAGCCTTCCTGGAGGATCAGGGACCGGATTGTATCAAATTGTCCGACACCTATTACTCCCAGGCCAAACGCAACTTATTGACACCAACTGAATACGAACACGTCTACGCCCAGCTCCGACTTCAGGGCTGTGAAGAATCTGCCTTTCGCGATACCATCATCCGGCGACTGAC
>JBCBZF010000158.1:0-8962 GCA_039815525.1 Bacteroidota bacterium
ATATCTTTCGCCTTGCTACATCTTCCCCACAATCAGGAAATCCCGTAGCGCATCATGCAACTCATCCCCCATATTGCTATTGGTAAAGATGACAAAGCCACAATTCTGGTCCTGATAGATTTCGAAGAGACATTTGAAATCGCCATTGTTTCCGCCGTGACCATAGACTTTGCCAAGTGGCGTTTCCATCAAATGAAAGCCAAGGCCAAAGCTTTGCGTGACGCCAGGTATTGGTTCGTCATCGGGTATGGCAACTTGCGGTGTCAACATGGCTTCATAGGCTTTTTTACCCAGACCCTTTTGATTCATCAGGCTGAGCATATAGTCTGCAAATGTCCGGGCTTCGGTGTACATGCTGTGTGCCATGCCCGGCTCACGCGGGATGCTATGCGAGGTGACTGCATGGTCAAAGTGGCCATGAGACGCCATTTTTTGGAGTTCCGGTGTATAGGAGAAAAAAGTATGTTCCAGACCCATGGGTTCGAGCGTTTCTTCCCGTAAGACCGTGTTGAGGTCTTTGCCGGTGATGTGGGCCACTACTCGACCAAGGTATTCGAATCCCTCCCCTGAATACCCATAACTTGTCCCAGGTGTGAATTTGAGATCAATCTTGCCATCATCATTCATCCAGCGCCAATTGGGGAATCCGGTTTGATGCGTCAGGACATGACGGGCCGTGATGAGTTTGTAGCGCTCATCATGGGTAATTTCTGGAAATGGCAGGTATTCATGTAGTGGTTTATCCAGCTCAATTTCGCCTCGCTCCACCATGCGATTGACGGCGAAGGCAAACATGGTCTTGGTAATAGAGGCGGCTTCAAACAGCGTATTTTCATCAAGCTTTTGCATGGTGTAGGCATTTTTGACGCCATAGGTATTGTAATGGGCCAGTTTGCCATCCTTGATCACTGCTACAGATGCACCGGGTACACCATAGTATGCCATGCTTGTTTGCATGAACTGATCAATTTGTTCATTGAGTTTTTCAGGCGAAGACAGTAAAACGCCTTTTTCCGGGATGATGTCTGGTTGGGAGAGAATCTCCAAAGACCAAAGCTTCGCTTCAGTTGTCTGACCAGGCAAAACGGTAAATTGGACAGTTTTATCCAAGTTGACCTTCAAATTGTCATCTCCATAAAAGCCCAGGGGCATGCTGAGTGAATAAGAGCCCGCGGGTAACTGCAAGTCATATTGGCCAAGACTATCCAGTTCGACTTGCACCCAAAAGTCAGCTTGGTTACGATTGCTGATCTGGATACGGCGTGGCAATTTTGTTTCAATGCTTTTGTCCTGCCACTGTATTTTGCCTTTCACCCTTCCCATCGCTTCCGGTTTTTCTACCAGAATGACATCCCCCAATAGACCGGAGGTGCCGCTTTTTCCTGTACCTGGTCCCCAGGTCAAATAGGTGAACTCTCCATCCGGGTCACTGGCATCTTTGTCAATGATGAGGTGATCCATGCCGAGGGTTTTGCCTGGATACAGATCATCTCCCAATTCAATGGCCCATTCATAGATGACGGTTTTTCCATTGTTTGTGCTTTTGACCTGAACATTGTCCCAACTGGCTTTCAGGAGTTCCGGGTCCCAGGTATTTTCTACCGGATTAAGTTCCTTCTGATCGCCATTGACGATATACAGTGCCGGGCCTGATCCGCGGATGGAATGCTTGCGGTCAATGTAGAAGAGGTGGCCATCCTGGGCCCGCCATTCCGCTTTCGGATCGTTGATATATGACTCATCGGTGATTTCGACCAGAACGTAAAGTGTATGCTGGCCAAGATTGTAGCCGAGCCGAAATTGGCCGCTGAAATCCGCCGCATCTTCCGGCGTTTGGCCATAATAGGTTCTTTGGATCTCATGGACCGGGAGGCCGTTGGGCCAGTCAGAAGGGTCGCCATCTACGACAATGGGAGCGATAGGATGGGCATACGCCAGAGCACCATTATCGGCTCTGAGCTGCGGGAGGCTACACGCCAGGTTTCCCAACAGCAGCATGATGATGTTTACAGTTCGGACATTCATTAAGGTGGTGTTTGCCCAAAGATTGTTTTGAAATCGGAAGGTTGCATGGTGAAAGCCCGTCTGTTGCGGAAGCATTCACTGCTGCTGACCATTTCCATCATCAAGGCTTCATTTGCGCCAATGCTTTGTCCACTTCTTCCACCGGCAGTTGACAGACTTTTTCCTGGCAGACATAGATGAAGGTCGCCCCCCGGACCAGTTTGTTTTCCAAGAGAGAAAGTTTGCCTTCCGTTTTTCCGCCAATGAGAAAGACATTGGGCAGAAAACGCTTCGCAAGATCGGCCCGAAAAGCTTCTGCTTTTTCTCCCACCACGGCTACTTCATAAGGCGTATCAGCCAACCAATACAGGAGCATCCCCCAATTGGCATAGTAGGCTGCATTTTGTCTGGCGTCTGCAAAGACATTGTTGAGCATTTGACGGGAAAGCTGCAAATAATCGTCGCGATAGAGATAGGTGCCGAGCAGGTACAAATCTTTGGCCAGGGCAGAATTGGCACCGGGAATCACATTGTCGGCCAGCTCTTTGGGACGGGTGATCAAGGGATCATCCAGGTCAGAGGTGAAGAAAAACATGCTGCTTTTCTCGGAGAAAAAGTGTTGGCGGACATACGCCATCATTTTTTCGGCCTCAAACAGCCATTTCTCCTCAAAAGTAGCCTGATACAAGGCCACAAAAGCATCGATCACAAAGGCGTAATCATCGGCAAAGGCATTGATAGAGGCTTTGCCGGATTTGTAGTTGCGCAGCAGTCGCCCATCAGCTTGCAGCATATTGTCCTGAATAAATCGGGCATTGGCGCGGGCTTTTTCCAAAAAACGATCTTCCCCAAAGGCTTTGTAAGCATCAACATAGCCTTTGAGCATCAGGCCATTCCATGCCGTAAGGACTTTGTCATCCAGCCCTGGTGGAATACGATCTTTCCGGGCTTGTAGTAGTTTGGCTTTTCCATCTGCGATAAGCGTCATCAATGCCTCAACCGATAGATTGTGTTTCGTAGCAACTTTTTCCGGTGTTTGGGTCAGATGAAGGATGTTGCTCTGTTCCCAATTGCCATTTTTGCTGACAGAATAATAGTCGCCCAAAACCCCCACATCTTTCCCCAGAATCTGTTGCAGTTCAGTTTCCGTCCAGACATAATATTTCCCCTCTTCCCCTTCACTGTCTGCGTCAAGTGAGGAATAAAATCCACCTGAGGCATCCAACATATCGCGTTCGATCCAGTCCAGAGTTTCGTAGACGGTTGTTCGATAACGTTCCTCACCCGTCAATTGATAGGCTTCGCTGTACAGACTCACCAATTGCGCATTGTCATAGAGCATCTTCTCAAAGTGCGGGACCTTCCACTTGGCATCGGTGGAGTAGCGGGCAAAGCCACCGCCGATGTGGTCATAAATTCCACCCTTTTGCATTTCATCCAGGGTGGTGAGAACCGCTTCTTTCGCTTGTTGATTGCCGCTTTGTTGGTGATGGCGTAGCAAAAACTGGTGGATAGATGGCATCGGGAATTTGGGCGCCCGGTCCAGGCCTCCCTTCTGAAAGTCAATTTGTCCAAGGATGTTTTCTGCTAACAGATTGAGACTGTCCGGATGCCATTGAGCCTGATGGGGATTGAGGAAGCTAACATCCATTTCCTGAATGCCGCGTGTGATTTGGCTGGCAGCCTGTTCAAGCAATTCCGGTTTGTCCTGTTGGAGTTTGGCAAAATGATCCAGCACTTTGAGCCATTCGTCCTGTGGGAAATAGGTTCCGGCAAATATTGGCCTGCCGTCCGGCAGCGCGATGGCATTGAGGGGCCAGCCACCCCGGCCATTGATCATATAGGCCGCATTCATATAGATCTGATCCACATCGGGTCGCTCTTCACGATCTACTTTGATGGACACATAGGAAGCATTCATTTTTGCGGCGACCAGACTGTCTTCAAAGGACTCATGTTCCATCACATGACACCAATGGCAGGCCGCATAGCCCACGCTGATGATCATCAATTTCTTTTCTTCTTTCGCTTTGGTCAGGCTCTCCTCTCCCCATGGATACCAGTTGACCGGATTGTGGGCATGTTGCAGGAGGTAAGGACTGCTGCTGTTGATGAGGGCATTGGTATAGCGGTGACTGGTCTGGGCCGGGTCTTGCGCCCGACAGCCAGAAATGCACAGGATGAGCAGAAGAAACAGATATGGCAGGCGCGAAATATTCATATCAGGTCAAAGCGATTAAATGCAATGTTGTGCTGTTGTAACAGTGATTCGATAACCGAAAGGGACTGGGGGGAAGCATCTATGCCGATCCATCTTCGCCCCAACTCTTCGGCTACCAATAAGGTTCCACCTGAGCCGGCAAAGGCATCCAATACCAGACTGTCAGGTTCAGAAGAATGCAGGATGATGCGACGCAGCAAATCGTGGTTTTTTTCGGTAGGATAATTGACATAGGATAAGCCTTTGTCCTTAAACTCCCACACATCCTGCACCTTTTTGCCGGGATGGTCCTTGGCAAAGTACTTCTTTCTGGGATTACCGGTTGAAGACCATTCGATCAGACCTTGTTCATCCAGTTGGTCCAGGACTTTGCGGGTATAACGCCAATGGCGTCCCTGAGGTGGGTTGAGGCCTTTCCAGCTCTTGCCGGTATCGCCATTGGTGGTCTCTCCGGGTGCATGTAGAGGATGGGTTGTGTATGGCCCCAAATCCTGATCCTGTTTGGGGAAAAGCGTGGAGATATCAGACTCAGTCAACGGTTCACGAAAATCCTGCCAAATCTGCTGGTCGCGGTTTTTGGCGTAGAAAAGGATCATATCAGAATAGTTCCCGTAGGCTTTGCGCGCAAAGTTCTTGGGATTGCATTTGATACGGGTGAGATCATTGATGAAGTTTTCGGAGCCGAAAACTTCATCGGCAATCAGTTTGACATAATGCCCCAACTTCTTGTCGATATGCAGGTAGAGACTGCCTCGTTCGGACAGCAATTGATGCATCATCCAGAGGCGTCGCCGCAGGAATTCCAAAAAGTGATGGTCCGGTTTGGGGTCTTCGTAGGCGACTTCCTGTTCCAGATTGGCAAAGCTTTGACCGGTGCCAAAAGGCGGATCGATGTAAATCAAATCAACCTTTCCCGCCACTTGTTCGCGCAACAAGGCAAGGATCGGCAGGTTGTCGCCAAAGTAAAATTGCCCCCGGGCTTCGGCTGCACCTTTGATGAGAGAAAGTTGTTGCCTGGTTTGGTAGGAGTGTAATTGTTCCTCCGTCCATTTGTCAGGGTAGTGAAGGGTGGGCAGCATGAGGGAGTGGATGTCAGCGGAGGGATGGTGTAAAAATTTCTGGAAAATACGATTTTTTCAATCTTCTGCCGATTGCTCTGACAGCAAGGCTTCCAGAAAAGTCCCTTTCAGGTCCTCTTCATGATCCACATCTGACAGGGAAATAAGTTGAAAAAGAGATTTGTTCGCCCGTTCAAAGTCCGCTTTTGTGTCTGGAAAAACAGATTCTGTGCTCCATACTTTGTTCTGAAAAACTGCTGGAAAAGCTTCGCACAGCCCCAGGAGGTAATAACCACCATCCAATGCTGGTCCAATCACGCCGTCATTCTGTCTCAGCGTATCAAAGGCTTGTCGCAAGATATCTGTTGTCAAGTGCGCACAATCACTGCCGATGACCACAACTTTCTGGTAGCCCTGGTCAAACGCCCAGGCGAAAGCATGTTCCATTCTGCTGCCTAAATTAGGCCCTTGTTGCAGATGGCGCGGGAAACTGGCCTCTTGCCAGACATCAGTATCTGGAATCTGATTGCCATAAAACACTGCTTTGTCGACCGTCAATTCCTGAGCCAGTTCACAGGTGAAGCGCAACAATGCCTGATAGACTTTGAGGGCTGTATCGTGCCCTACAGTCGCCGCAAGGCGGGTTTTGACCTGGCCAGGGATGGGATGTTTGACAAAAATCAGCAGCAGAGAATCGGACATGGAGACACTTTTGGCGGCAAAATACGAAAGAGGAGCGGGGTGCGGGCCACGAGGGGCGAGCATTTCTTAAGTGAATCCCACTCGCTCCCCGCTCCTCTCTTCCCGCACCAAAATTACTGCTTTATCAACTTCCGTGTCCAACTCTTTTCGCCATCTGACAATCTGAGCACATAGACGCCTGCGGCTTGCTGACTCAGGTCAAGCGCCAGGCTTTGGGTACCGCCAGAGACCTGCCAGTCTTGTTGCAGGATCGGCTGACCCAGAAAATCAGTGATCCTGAGGTTGAGCCTGCCGGCGGCAGAACGCTTGATTCGTAGCGCAAACTGGCTTGTTGATGGATTAGGGAAAACGCTGAGCTGCTCAGTCCGTGGCAAATCTATAGCGGTCGGCAATTGTGAGCCTTCCAATAAGATGTTGTCAATGAATACCCGGTCGCCGGTGGAATCCCCAGGGCGTTGATTTGCAGCTGCGAAGGTAATTCCCTCAAAACATACCTGAAACAATTCTCCGGCATAGCTGTCAAGATTGATCTGATGCCGTACAAAAGGATCAGCTTCCTTGGTTTGCGGTTGGGTCTGCATCAACTCCTCTTCATTGATCATCAACCGAAATCGACTCGCTCCCTGTACTGTGGTGCCGGGACCAAAACGATAGCCAGAGTACGTCTGTCTTAAGTCAAAGGAAAGCGACATGTGTGTATAGTCCCTCCCATCGGCACAGAGACAGACTCTGCTTTTGATAGGAAGATTGTCAACAAATGGATCCCGGCCCCATAAGCCAGGGAAGGCCTGGAGAAATGCGGTCCCGCCTTCCATCGAAATGGCATGGCTAGCATTCAGCCCAACTTCATCAAGAATCTTTACATCCGCCCGGCTACCACTTTCAATAAAGAATGAATCGACAGTGCTTGTCTGCTGTGGCGTTGATTCGAAGGTGATTGTGTGTCCGATCGGAGAGACCGGATTGCGGATATGCAGGATGTCAGAATTGTCGTTGGTTGAATTGGGGTCAAGAACATAGAATGCCTTTGCGAACATCTCAAAGTTGCGCTTGGCTGAGAAATCAACCTTTGTTTGAAAAGCATGGGTGAAGATTTCACCGGGTTGGGCACCGTTGGGGAGATCGATCAGCTCAATCGCTGTCGAAACCGGATCAACCACAGCATAGGCAAGCGGAATTTTGGTCGGCCCACTAATCGCCTGACAGCCAAAATATTGAAAACTGATTTCGATGGTTTCATCTTCTCCTGATTCACAATCAGGAATTTGCTTGATGTCAATCAACCCAAAATCATTGTTCGCAATCGGTCTGCCCAGCCCAACTGCAGCCCAGGCATTGACGACTTGTTGATATTCATTGGAACAGAGGCCAAACAAGTCAATTGCAGATTGAATCGCGCCATTTCGGGCATCTTCGTAGACAGAACTTGGGCCAAGATATACGGACAGATTTCGATAGGCGATTTGCGTGGCGGCATCCCAACCGATTCCATTTACCTGATAAGGTGCCCCATGATCATTTGTGCCAGAGCCACCTTCAACGAGTAGATAAAACCAAAAATTTTGCACGCCACTGTTGATATGAACGCCTCCATTGTCGTCACTTGCTGTGTGCCAGGCATTGCCCTGATACGTATCCGGATTTCCTTCCGAATATGGGTCAGACATCGATCGGGCAACATAGCCCATGCTTTCGCCAATTGCCCAATTTGCGTCATTGGACTTTGCGAAATACTCTACGGCATTGCCGAAAATATCACTGAAGGACTCATTGAGAGCGCCGGACTCCTGTGCGTAAATCAAATTGGCGGTGTGTTCGGTTACGCCATGGGCAAACTCATGTGCGACAAGGTCAATCGGGGTAAGTGGGTTATTGTTGGTGATGGTACCGCCATCCCCGAAAAACATTGTTGAGTTGAACCAGGTGGCGACCCCGAAAAAAGGATGATGAATGTATGCTACAATCGGACTTCCATTGTCATCATAACTGTTTCTGCCATGTTTTTCTAAAAAATAGTCATAGGTCATTTCTGCCCCCCAGTGTGCATCAAGCGCGGCATCGTCCAAATTGGTGGTATCATCCCAAACATTGTCTGTGTCGGTAAAAGGAACTGCATCTGGAACACCAAAAGGGTGAGAGCTATTCAAATTCAACATGTCCAGGGTCTCGATCCCGTCTCCCCGTGTGTCATCCAGAAGGCTAAATCCATTGGCGGTAGAGTCAGTGATGATGGTGCGGGTGCCGCTGTAGCGCGTATGGGCCGTACCTGGCACACCGATGGTCATATGCGCGTCCAACTCCTTGACGATGCTCCCATCTTTTGCATCGACATAGATCCACTTGCGGCCCATTGGAACAGCGGTGTAGATGTCAAATTTATAGACCAGGACATAGTCCAGTGTTTTTGGGGCAAAGTCGCGATCTGCGATCATAAAGGCTGCTTTTGGGAGAAAGCTATCCTGAGTATCCCTGTGAGCATGTTGAAATAGGCTCTCCATCATTGGATCTTCCCAGGCATAGACTTGTGCACCAATGTGGTTCAGTGCAATCTTCAAGGCTCTGTCCTCACGAATGTTTGGGACAACGTCTAATATGAGATCCTGCGCCAGCAAACCATTGCTTTTCTGGACCTCTCCATTGAGCGAATGAACTTTGTACACTGCGCCTTCGATTGGAACGCCAAGATGAAACTGTTGATAGCTTTCATGGGTAAAACCGAGCTGATCTGTTTCCTGCCTCATCCGCTTCATTTCATCCTGAGGCGAAATGCCAAGGGCTGTGGCATTGTTGTCAAAAAAAGTTGCACTGTGTTCGCCAGCCTGAAATTGTAACCAACCCGACTCACTACCGGGCCGGACTTTGTTTCGAAGTTGTGAACTGATATGTTGTTGTCCGTGTAAGCTGGGGATCAACAGAAGCAGGAGGCAGAGCAGGCCAAGAGAGAGTTGTTTCGCATTCATGGTTCGAGTACTCATAG
>JBCBZF010000326.1:0-6670 GCA_039815525.1 Bacteroidota bacterium
CAAGAACGAACTTGGAGGAGGTTCTTAATGATGATGAACGGGTGCCTGAGATGGGTTGTGGTCGGGAAAATAGATACGAAGTATTGTGGTGGTGTGCGTAAAAAAAGTGCACTGTTTGCTGGATATGGGATTTATTATGGCATGTCATCCGGCGTAATCAAAGCATATCTCACTGAATTGGCACCACCTGATCAAAAGGCGAGTGTTTTCGGCCTATTCCAGATGGCTACCGGATTGGCCTTACTACCAGCTTCGGTCTTCATGGGTTGGCTTTGGGAACATATCAGCAGTCAAGTCGCCTTTACGACAGGTGCTGGATTGGCCACCATTGGCTGGTTGGTGATGGCTGTTTCCTTTCGTACGCAAGCGAAATAGCCTGTTAATAGCCTTTTTTCTTATTGGTAGAGCTCCGCTGGAGGCGGTCCAACATAGACAGGCCACTTCTTGCCTGGCGGTTGGTCTCATCCGTTTTCAATACTTTTTCATAGTACAATCGAGACTGCTTGATAAATACGAGCGCCTGGGGGCGGGTCAGAATGGTTTTATTCAGGACCTCAGCTTGCTCACGGGCTGTATTGGCCTGTTTCAGCCAGATAGCAATGTCCCGGTCCAGTGCCTGAATTCGACTTTCCAGTTCTTTTTCTCTCTTCAATGTGCCTGGATCGCCAGGTTTCAATTTTAATGCCGCTTTAATTGCTTCCAGGCCCTTTTGATAGTTCGTCCGCGACTCCATTTTCCGACCTTTCTCATAATAATTTTGGGCGAGGTTCAGATAATTTTTGAACAGGCTATTCGTCCAGCTATCGCTGTTCTGCTTAACCTCCAAAGCTTCCCCGTTGTCTGGCTCCACCTTAAACACCTCTTCCAGTAGCCTGTTGAGTCTAATGACGGAGGCTGCATCATTTTCGGTTAGTTTCCCCTTCTCCGCGAGCGGTTGATATTCACTGAAAACGCCTGCCATCAGCTTTTCAATTTTACTTGAGCTTTTCCCGTCAGATGGCTCATTCTGTTGTCCTTCAATGTCCCGGATCACCAGATCAATCTCAGCCGCCGTGGCGCGGATTTGGGTATCATCTGGCTGTAGTTGCAGATATTGGTTATACAATTTCTGGGCTTCCCGTAAGATCGCAATATCCGCCTTTTCATTGCCCAAAATATAGAGTGAATCGGCTTTGTTACGCAGAATTTCTGCCTGCTGACTGGCATAGCGTGCTTCAATTCGTTCCAGAAGTTTTTTCGCCCGCTCATTGTTGGGGACCAAATGCAGCAAACGTTCCAACCAACTTTGTGCATCCGCCAGACGATCTTCTTTCCAGGCTTGTTCTGCACGTTGGTATAATTCATCGACGTCAGAGCCCAAATCAGCCCCAATGTGCTCCAGATCGAGATACTCATTGTCTACATTGAGAAGATAAACCAGTTGCGTCAGCTTTTCACGGGATTCAGGCAAACGTACGGTAAAGAGATTCTGACGGCTGGTATCCTGGAAAAAGCCTCTTGGGATGGACAATAAGCCTTTTTCATCCTCTCCTTCCTCGGCCATCGAGCCAGTATTGTACATATTCATCAATACTTCGAGGTAGGATTCGGAAACCCTGTTTTCCTGCACCTCAGCAGTGCCAGTTAATTCTTGCCTTTGGGCCAAAGTCTGATAAAACTGAGGGAAGTTTCGTTGTCGGCACAGTTGGATCAAAAAATTAAGGCGAATGCGAGAGGGATTGATATCATAAATAATGTCTTCCTGTTCAATGGAGAAATTAAACCGACCGTTTTGTGCAACGAAATTAAACCAGGTCGACCAGGCTTGTTCATATTCGCCAGATTCCGTTTCCAGTGTTGCTTTATAAGCAATCCATCGAAGCTGGTCGACCTCTGATGCAATCACAAGATCATCCAGACCATAGGGCGGCATAGGAGAACGGCTTTTCAGAACTTTCCCACCGGTACCCAGATACACGGCCCAGCCGAGTAAGAGTGGCACCACAAACATGGCCAGGCGAACCGGCCACCTTGTCCCAAATAAGGGCACCCTCCCTTTGAACCAGCGTGCCGGAACCACCAGGGATAGCGGATTGATTTTCTCCCCATCCAATTCTTTTAGCAAGACTTTATCCCGTACATCTTCATACCTGCTGGCGGCAAAAGCTTGTTTCAAAGCATATTTGTCCCGGTCCTGATGTGGAGAATTGAGATAGAGATAAATCGCTTTTTGTTGTTGGCGGGATTGGGCCAGCCAGGAATTTTCAGGGCCTGGTTGCGCCTCCAGAACCTCAATCAAATAACGCCTGACCCGGCTGGCATAGGGTTCTTCCAGGAGAGGAATCAACTTTTCCCGTACCTGATTGGGGATAAATCCAGCCCGGAACCACGGCAGTCGCATCAGTCTGAGACAGACATCCAGTGATAATTCAGGATGAACGTCCCGCTCATTGCGATGAGAAAAATCAGGATCATCTTCCGACAATCTTCCCCCCAACTCAATGGTCATTTCCCAATACAACTCGGGATAGACAGCGCAGGCACAGAGCCATTGGAAAGCATTGCGTCCCAGATACGCCTTTAACTCTCCGATCAGATCGGGATCATCTTCAGAGGGCGGGCTTAGTTCAAAGCTTTCTGTTTGCCAATATCGCAGAGAATGTTGGTTATCATCGGACCATGATTCATTGAGCATCGCAAGGCCTTTCAAACCGGCTGGTAGGACCAACATCCGTTCTGCGACTTTGGCTTCAGGCTGTCCCCAATCTGAGTTGGCATTGGTCGCCAGCAAAGCAGCATAAGGCCATTGCTGAATCAAATCAGACACATATCCATGTTCACCACTTGTCCGGTCCAGCAAGGAAATGGCACGCCCGGCCACAATCAATCGGTAGGCGCCATATTCGCCCAGCAATCGGTCCAAAGTGGTTTGACTTTCTGGTTGTCCTGGATCAAGCCAACAAACCGCTGGGTTTTCCTTATAGTACCAGGCCTCAGCCGTGATGTCTCTTTGGCGCAGTTCCGCCACCAATTCAGCGACCAGGGCCGCCTGATGATCTTCCGCACTTTTTTGCTCAATCAGCACCAGATAGCGTACAGCGAAAGTATTGGGACGATAGGCAAATTTGGGAATGCCTCCTGCACGAATACTCTCTTCTATACTTTGCGGGACATCTAACTCTTCGGATTCATCTATCTCTCTGATTCGCAGACGGCGAGAAGCAAGATAAAAACTTTCATCTTCAAATAGCTGATTACCAGGTGTGTCCATTTCGAGACGGCGCCGTGCCGGCGGCTGCATTAAAGCTTGTCTACGATCAATCCGCAGTTTTCTGCGGTAGTACAGAAATAACTCAAGCGCCAACCAGCTCAGCAAAATCAGTAAAGTTGCCAATAAGGGCCAGTAGTTTGTCGTGGTAGGTCGCACCAAATCCGATACATCAATCGGATCCAGCGGCAGATGGTTCATTGGAACCCAGGGCAGTTCTCCTTTCTGGGCTTCGCTGGCAATGCTGATGCTTTGTTCTACGGTATCACGACAAGATGCTACCGAAGCAATCAAGGTCAGAAGGTAGACGCTGTCCTTGTCATACGTATGCAGTGGTTCCGCACCATCAGCCGTTCGGCCACTCCCAAAGTCCCAGTGGAAACTGACATTTGTCAAAGGTGAATCGTTGGCAGTAGAGAGGAGCTGTCCCCTAAAGCGAATGCTTTTTCCGTCTTCCAGCCGGTCCTGTTCGATGTTTGCCCGGCAGGGAAATGGTTTCGTTAGAGACACTCGTAAGCGAACGGAATCCAAACAGCCGCCTTGTTGTCTTCTGACAATAAGCGTGATTTTTTGTTCAGGCAGAACCGCAAAATCCAGACCGGCTGGCATGGCCACAAAAATGGATGAGAAAGCCTCTCCAACCAATACTTCTGCCGTCGTTGTGTCCTGGTGGTTGCGCCAATAAATCTGATAGTGAACGATTTGACTGGCGGTGTCTTCAGCATTTGAAAATTGGACAAAACCGCCATTGGTGCGCACATCCTGTGCGAATGTCGCTTCGATCGCAGAAGTGGTACAAATGTCCTTTTTTGAGTGAACGAAAAACCAATACCAAGCAAAAAGGATCAACGCAATCAAAACCGTATTGATCCAGGGCCACCAATTGCTGCTGAGTCCAGGTGAATCTTCTTCACTGACCGTTTCAGGATCAAAGCTCATTTGATCTACATATCGATCAAAGAGATCGTAAAATTGATTTTGCTCATCTTCAGAAGTCGCAAGCAGTGTCGCCAGTTTGTATTTCAGGACTGGGATTGCGTCTGCATCAGTGGATTGTTGGGCCGCTTTTTCCAGGAGATGTTGAATCTTCACATGGGTGTCGACCCCAATATGAAAACCTAAGCCTTTGAGTTGTTCCAACAAAGGCTCAAATGGCAAAAGGTCGATATGGAAGCGCGGCTCACTCATGATCGGTTGGCGCGGATTGCAGCTTGAAGACGCGGCAAAATTTTATCCATTGACAATTGTTGTTTCCCCCGGAACAATTCATCCACCAAAGACAAATCATTGAGAAAGCGATTGTTCCAATCCACAACATCATCTTTGGGTACTTCTTCGAGACGGGAAAGCAAAAAACATCGCTCTTTTTGCTCCACAATTCTCTCAAAAGATTTCAGCACATTTTTGTCCTCCCGCTTTTTAAAACTAAACCAACGGGTATCCAGATTATAGGTCAAATTGATGATAACCAATACCTCCGGCTGTTGAGGTCCGGACTGAAACTGCCAGAAATTATCAATGTAGCCCTCAAGAAAGGCTTCCATTTTGGGGTGCCAGTAACTTGCCATGAGATTGTGTTGGATCACCACCAGTTTTTTACCTCTGCCCAATACGCGGATCAGATCTGAGGCATTGTCGATATTGGCACCGGTAGCAACTTCAAAATGCTCTTTCAGACTCTCATTGGGCAGGTCCGAATACGAAGATGAAAAGTCTTCTTTGGCTGGGAACTCAACCAGACGATGCGCAAACAGCGCATCTGAATAACGGCGTTCCAGTTGCTTCATGATTTCGTGCACGGAGAAGGTGCAGAAACGATCTGATAATTGGACCGGTAGTTCTTCATTGGGTCCATGAACGAAAACAAACAATGGCGCAGAACTTTCAGCTTCCAGTCTTTTCTTCACCAAATGCTTAAACTCCCGCTCCTGTACCCGGCGATCACACAACAAATGTCGATCCGGACTGGCCTGATACGGATGTTCCGGATTGCTAATCAACTGCTTTATTTCATCTTGCGAAACAGCTTCTGAAGCAATCCAGTCCTGATAAGACTTTTTCCCCGCGTCTGGCGTCTTCGCATTGATGTGCAGCACATAGGGAAAATGGTCCCCGACTGGTTCATCCCAAAACAGACTGCGCCATTGAGGGCTGCGCATTTGTTCGCTATAGTCCATGAACAAACTGCTTTTTGCATACTCAAAAGCATCCGCAATGCATTTTGGGGGTCGGGCTTCCACCATGGCCTGGTAGAAATGAACCGAAAACTCTTTGGCAAGTTTGTCGCCCACAGGTTCCAGGGTTGAAATAACCACTGGTACCTGGGCTTTTTGAAAATGTTTCACCTGCTCATTGGTGGCGCATCCGTTGAGGAAGACCATCTCCAGGGAATGACAATCCGCCAGAATACCGGCAATGCCTTCTGCAAAGGCCATGCGGTTTTCTTTTGCTTTCTCCTGCAGCTCAATTCCGCGACCGCCAGCATGTCCACCGAAGTGGAAAATTTTGATGCGCTGCCCATAAGTCAGGAAAGCATCTCTGACCATTTTTTTGGAAGCAACCGGGATTTGAATGACCTGAAAGTCTTTGTACAATTTCTGATAGACCGCAAGCATCTCTGAGTCCAGGTTGCTCAGGTAACGGGCCTGATCCTGGTCCTCATTGGCAAAAGCCATGATGATGACGGGTTGAAGCATATCAGAAATGGTCGTTTCGTGTTCGGGAAGATCTGTTTATATGTAGATACCTAAATCTTCTCCCAATCTGCGCAGGTCTTCTTTATTTTTGGCCAACACATAGTAGGTATTGAAAATGGCTCGCCGAATCTCTTCTGGCGAATTGCGTTTCAAGCCACTGCTCAGATCTACATTATTGCGCTGAAGCACATGCAACCACGCCAATAATTCAGCAGTGGCAGGTTTTTTACGCAATCCCTTTTCACGAATTTCCAGAAAATGCTCAATCGCATCATTCAGCATATTACTGCTGAGTTCACGGTGAAAGCCTTGCTTGGCATTGATGATGGCCTTGAGTTGTTCGGCATCCGGGAAAGGAATGTGGAAGTACACGCAACGACGCAGGAAGGCATCCGGCAGATTCTTTTCTGAGTTCGATGTCATGATCAAAACCGGACGGGCATTTTCAGCGACATTTACCCGAATGAATCCCTGGCTATCGACCTCCACCGGCTCGCTGTGCCTGGCGGCCCACAATTTTATTTCATCCACACTTGCGTCTTCTACCCGAAAGGCAAAATTGTCGAATTCAAAGAGCACATCATTGGGGAAGTCGCGCGGCGCTTTGTCGATCTCATCAATCAACACCACATAACGTTGCTTCGGAGCTTCGAGGATCGCACGCCCCAAGGCCTGAAACTGTATATGCTCCATGGCGGAACTTCCACTTCCACCAGTCTGGGCCATC
>JBCBZF010000333.1:0-6608 GCA_039815525.1 Bacteroidota bacterium
CGGCTCGACCACCACTTCAAACATTTTCTGAAAAAACTGCACAGTTACCGTCGTTTCCGATTGATTTTGGTCGATGCTACCTGAAGCCGAGCCACTGAAACCCAGATATTTGCCAGAAAGGCCCATTTGTAAGGCCATTTGCCTTTCAGAACGATAGGATTCCATGCTAAAGGTGATGGTACTGGGCGTTGAGAGTCCATCCAGCGTGGCATTGCCCACCATGTCGCCAATGGCTGAGCCAACCACCGCCTGATTGGGTTTCACCCGCCGGAAATTTTCACTGGTGGCAAGGCTTGGGATGGACACATTGATCGAGTCCCGCTCGGCAATGACGAGGCCTCGCAAAGAGCCAATGGGATCTTTATGACTCGCGCCCTGGATCAGGGCACCCGGCCAGAGAATTTCCACATCCGGGCTGTATTGGACAATCTGTTGTGGGTTTTCAGTCAGCGTGAAGGGCGTCTGCTGACAAGTGTAGGTAACATTGTACAAGGTGTCAATGCTGCCATCTTCCTGGATGACGGGTACATCCAGGGTTTCGGACACTTCCGTAGGTGCGTCTCCGGTGGGCATGGCTTCAGCCACGGCTTTGTTTTGGGCAAAATCCTCCCAACTGGGCAGGCTTTGCAGAAATTCTGCGGCGGTCGTTCCCTCCGGCATCGGGGGTTTGGGATCACCGGGATCTTTTTTACAGGCATTGGTCCCCATCAGGAGAATCGCGAACAAGAAAGTTTGGAATAAATAGCGTTGGATCTTCATGAGTTCTGGAATTGAAAAAATTCACATCACTCATACACGCGCAGTCTGATCGCAAAAGCGGTCATTCTTTTTCAAAAAAAAATTCACCTCACCTCTCAGGCTTATTCATTCACCTTTATCTTTTCCCCCAGTTCCTGTAGAGCCCATTCTAATGCCCAGGAGGTAAACGCTGCGTAGGTAAAATCTTTATACTTCCGTTTTCCGCCGGGCTCTCCCAGATTTTTTTCCAATACGCCATACATGACCGGAATCAAGGGACGGGCTGCTGCTCCAATCATCTGAATGCTGCGGGCTGCTTCCAAGGCGACCCGTGGCATCTCGCTTCCTACCCAATCTCCCAGTTGGAGGACGGCAGCATCATTTTGGCCGAAATGGCATAAAGTTTCTGCCGCCAATATGCTGACACTGGGCGATTCATCCTGGAGAAGTTTTTGGACCAAATTCAACAGAACCGTGTCCCGCTCCGCGTGATTGCGCACCCCCATGATCCCCCAATAGCGTACGCCCGGATGCGCATGTTTCAAAGCCCGACGTAAGTTCATAAAATCAGCCGATCCTACCGCATAAGCCTGATAACCAAGATCATGGATAGGGAAGTTGTCTTCTGACTGCATGGCTTGCCAGGGGCTTTCGTCTTCGGATAGACGTATGTATTCAGCTTCTGGCAACAATCCGAGATCACGGCTATGCTCCATCCAATTCCACAAAGCAATGCCCATTTTCCGACAAACCGCCTCTGCTTTGAAACTTGGCTTTTGGAGTAAATTGTGAAGTTCGTGTGGGTCTTCCTTCAGATCATACAGTTCTTCCAGTGGTTTTTCATCCCAGAATTTCTCCCGTTCAGAAAATGGCAAACCAGCTTCTCGAGCAGCGGTCAATTCACGGAAAGCATCTTTCACATCTGAGAAAATGAAGCCTGATTGCATGGGCTCGAGATGCGGCATAAAATGGCGAATGTAGATGTAGCGATCCGTGATCACCGCCCGCGACATCTCAAACATATCGTCGGCCCGGTCCCGGGCAGCGAACACTTTCTCCCGAGGCTTGGGGAGTTTTTCTCCTAAAAAAGGCTGCCCCTGCATATTCTCTGGAATCGGTTGACCCGTAAGATGAAGGGCAGTGGGCGCCATGTCCACAAAGCTGATCAGTTGATCAGTCGCAGCGCCCGGGCCATAGGGATTGAGATGGCGGTATGCAGGCGGGATCCGAACCAGAAGAGGCACATTGAGGCCACTGTGGTAGAGCCATCTTTTGTAACGAGGCAGGCCAAAACCGTGATCGCTGAGGAAAAAGATGATGCTTTGGTCAAGTAGTCCGTCAGCTTCCAGTGAATCCAGAATCATTCCTACATTGCGATCCATCAGCGTAATCACATTGTCGTAGCGGGCCATGATTTCTTTCATCCGCGCAGTTTGGGGGAAATAGGGTGGCACCTGAACCATCGCCGTATCAGCCCTTAAGCTGTCCGGCAAATCCTGCATCAAAGCCTCATATCTCTTTTTTTTATTCACTGCACCTTCATGAGTGGGGCCAACATTGATGTAAGAGAAAAAAGGCTGATCTTTTTGACGATTGCGCCAGGGCGCATAGCTATTCGACCAATGATCCCATAAGCCTTCGGGATCGAAGTTGAAGTCAGTCTTTCCTCTGATAGTGGTGAAATACCCTGCTTCCTGCATCAAATCAGGTAAGGCTTTGAGAGAGTCCGGGAAAGGAATCTCAGAGCGCAAGTGGTGGGTTCCAAGTGAGGTCGCAAACATACCTGTGGCCAGGCAGGAACGGGCCGGTGCACAGATGGGCGCAGTCGCATAGGCTCGATGATAGCGAATGCCCCCCGCCGCCAGGCGGTCAAGATTTGGAGTGTGCGCAGTGGCATGCCCATACGCCCCCAGAGCCGGACTGATGTCTTCGGCAATGATCCAGATGATATTAGGTGGGGGTAGTTCTGATGAAGGCTTTTGACAGGCAGTGAGTAAGCCCAGACACACATAAAGACAGAGGAAAAGACGCTGCATGAGTTTCCTTTTTCCGAAAAAATAGATTTCGTCGCCATTTGCCATCCTGCGGTGTGGTTCATCCGCATCCCTACGGACCCGGCGTACCGAGTTACACGGATACCGGAAGGCCATTCCTTTATGGAATTTTGTCTCAATCTCAATTCGAAATCCATAAAGACATTTTCTCATGAAACGCGAGCACGCATTTTTCTGCCTCATTCTGTTCATTCTTTTTGCGCCTGCTTCCCTTTCCGCCCAGGGTCTTAAAGGTAAGTTTAAGGGAGCCTTCAAGAAGGATAAAGCTGATCTTTTTGAATGTGGACGGGTCTATAAAGAAAAGACCCTCAGCAAACTCAACCCGATGAAAGCCCTGCAAAAAGGATTGGGGGGTAGCTTCACGGGAGAAACCAGCCAATTGTCGCAAGCTGGTATCACTGTTTTTTATCATGCCCATCTGTACCCCCGCGAACTGGTTTCCTATGTTACCAAGACACCCAACTGGCAAACCTGTGGAGACGCAGTTTATGTGGGCATGACCAATGCAAAGGGAGTCGGTATTCTCAAAACGGATGGAGAAGTAAACATTGATGGACAAATGGTCGAACATGCAGGCGTGGGGACCTATTTTCATGGTTTTCCTGATACAGATCGAGGAACCAAAAAGGTATCCATCAGCAGTTCCAATGGCGAGCAGGTAGAGGTATCAGTCGAACCAGCTATCGCATTCAAGATCATTTCTGTCAATGGAAAAAAGGCAGGCGAAGAGGTGACATTTGATGGGAAAACCGATATCGAAATCCTCCTTGAAAACGGAGATGCGGATCCAACTTCCCGGCTGCATGTTTCCATGGTATCCAGATCGGTCAACACCCGACTTTTGTATGATATTTTTATCAGCAAGGCCCAAAACCGGATTGTGATCCCAAAAGAAGCCTTTTTCAACTATGAAGGCTCCCCTACTCCATTTTCAAAAAATAATGTTCTGATCATCAACCGTGTTCAGGAAAAGATCATCGGCAATAGCCAGGCTGGAGCATTGCGCACCTTGAGCTTTTACACGGACTGGCGACCGATCACCATGGAGGGAGATCTGACCAGCGGCTCCATCATGGTCAACGGGTTTGATCAGGAGAAAAACAAGCAGATTACATTCGAGCAAGACGGTGCTTACCGTTTTCAATTCCGGAAACAGCAGCCATTCTACGCACCGCCATTGAGCAATATGAAAAAAGTTGCCGTTGCATCCTTCTTCATCCGCGCCACGATGACTGACACCAAGACCCAGAAATCGGCTACTCTGGATTCAACCTTCCTCAATGTGATGCGGAAGAATTTCCCTGAATATGGCCGCGCGACCTGGAAAGGGGTCATCGCCAAACTCTATGATCAGTTTACCAGCAGTTTGAGTCGGGAAATGGGCATTGAATTTGTCCCCATCGAAGCGGTTACATCCGCAGCATCTTACCAATACATGAAGCCAATCGCAGATGATGTCAACTTCTTCCATGCCGAACTAGGCCATCAGGGGACCCAAAGGCTGCTCAGTACCAGCGGTGCAGATTTCATGGAAGACCTGGGCATTACCTTCCCCGGAGATTTTGTCGCCAATCGCCTGCAAAGAGAATTGGGTGTTGATGCGATCGCAGCCGTGACCATTGATCTGACCTTTGACTTTGATGCCGAAGCCATGAATCCATCCGTGAATATCGCTTTCATGGGCCCAGGCAGCTACAAACAAAACAGCCAGTATTTTCAGGCCAGTGGTTCGGCCAAAGCCTATTCCCTTACCCAGTCCAATCAAGAAGGGGGCCTCAAGAATCGCGACCGGCTGTATTATATGATTCGGGGAGATGAATTGGTGGAAAATTTGATTGCTGGTTTAAAGACTCTTCAGGCAAAAGAGTCTTCGGTTTCTCTCTACGAGCAATTGTGGATGGGGATGAAATAGGAAAGCATTCCTCTGATTCTGGCCCGGGCAGCATGTGTCCGGGCATTTTACGTATTTAACCGAATGAATCCTCCATCAATCGGGAAGTCCGTCCCGGTAATAAAAGCGGCTTCATCAGAGCAAAGGTAGAGCGCGAGATGCGCCACTTCTTCCGGTTTGGCCATACGGCCAATGGGCTGGGTGGCCGAGAGTTTGGCAAACATCTCCTTTTCCTGACCGGGATAATTTTGAGCCAAAAAATTATCGACAAAAGGCGTATGCACCCGGGCCGGAGAGATCGAATTGCAGCGGATATTGTGAGAAATATAATCTCTCGCCACGGTGTAGGTCATGTTCAGCACCGCACCTTTGGTCATCGAATAAGCAAAACGATCCGGCAGGCCGATACTGGCCGCAATTGATCCCATGTTGAGGATCACGCCCTGCTGCTGGATCTTCATCTGCTGGATCACAGCATACATGCCATTGTAGACCCCTTTGATATTTACCGCGTACAAGCGTTCGAAGTCTGCTTCCGAAGTTGTTTCGAGGGTACCGATATGAGCAATGCCGGCATTGTTGACGAGGATGTCCAGTTTCCCCGCCTGCTCCACAATGTCTTCGACCACGGCGACCATATCGTCTTGATTGGTTACATCAGCCTGGACCGCATGAGCTTGTGCGCCACTCTGACCAATCTCATCGGCTAGTTGGCCGGCTTTTCCCAGATCCTGGTCCAGGATGAATACCTGCGCACCCGCCTGGGCAAAGATGCGACAAATGGCAGCACCAATCCCGCTGGCACCGCCAGTGACGAGGGCAATTTTTGAGGTGAGGGTGAAGGGCATTATGTATCTTTTTTATCAAACAAATTCTGCAAAAATGCTAGCCCCTCCCGCGCAAACCCATCCTGATCATCTTCGATGAGGCGCCAGAAGGAAACCGCTTCAGCCAATTCCTGGATCTCAGGAGTAAAGCTTTCAATGCTGATCGCGCCTTTATAGTCGATGTTTTGCAGACCATCCCGTAAGCCGGCCCAGTCGGTCTGACCCGTTCCGGGACAGCCCCGGTCGTTTTCTGATACCTGCACGTGCAGCAGGAGATCGCCCGCCTGCTGAATCGCCTGGGGAATGCTTTTCTCCTCAATGTTCATGTGAAAACCATCCAGCATGATGCCGGCGGCCGGGTGGTCAATGTCTTTGATCATCTGTACCATGTCCGCCGTGGTATTGACCAAATCGGTTTCGAAACGGTTGAGCGGTTCAAGCGCGATCTTCTGACCATAGGTTTCTGCCATCTCGCAGACCTTTCGAAGATTGTGCACTGCCAACTGCCATTCTTGCTGGCGCGCTTCTGGCAACAACATCCGGGCCTTGCCTACCGCTGCATACATAGGACCAGCCAGAAAATCCACTTCCCACTGCTGGCAAAGCGCAAAGCAGGCTTCGATATAATCGAAACAATTTTGATGGACCTTGGGGTCAGCATGGGTCAGGTCGCGGCTGGGCCCAAAAGCTGCGCAAGCAATGGGTTTCAGGTCATGATCTCTCAGTACCTGAAGGATTTCTTTCCCGTCAATCAAGTCAGGATACTCAATTGGAATTTCCACGGCATCAAAGCCCATGGCCTTGATTTTGGGAAAGAGGTCAGTGGTCTCCGTCTGAAAAGGAGAAGTCCACAACCAGGTACTGACAGCAAATGTGATCATGAAAAGGACGCTTGGGAGGCTGAATATACCGAAGGTGAAATGCTTTGAAAAAATAAAAGCATTCCCTTTTTCGCCATACCTTCAAATTCAGTGGTTTGGAGAGAAGAAAAATTCCCCAACCACTTTCATCTGAGTATATCTGAATTTTCCAGAGGCCAGCCAGCCTTTGTCCCACGCCCGCTCAAAGAACCGATTGGCGCGCTCAATCCGGGTTGAG
>JBCBZF010001012.1:0-2649 GCA_039815525.1 Bacteroidota bacterium
AATATGGAAGGTCGGATTGTTTCGCATCGGTACGATCCGCGGGTTGCCGTTGTAGCAAAGGTCCGGTCGATCTTCGCGATCTGACCAAGCCGCAGGGCCAATTCCATCGACCAATGGATCACCCGTTGGCACGAGAGGTGCGCCCGGAAAATTAGCGGCGGATTCCGCAGCCAATTCTGTCTCATGCGCCATATCGATGGGCCGTGGACTGAATATTTTCGTAAGTCGAAGGACGACTCAGATCAATGACGTAGATAAATCCACTGCACCCATTGAGGTAATACTGGGGAATATCTGTCATGGATTCCTGTCCGGCAATATCCCAAATCATGAGATTCAGGGTATAGCCATCCAGGGAGATGCTTTTTTTGTCCACCTTCAGGCCGATGGTGGTCAGGTAACTTTCGGGGAATTTATTTTCCACGAACTGGCTGATCAGCGAGGTTTTGCCCACCGCATGATGGCCGAGGAGGGCAATTTTCTTACTGATCGTTTTGGTCGAATCCATTGAAATGAAGTTGGAGCTTTTGAGCCAGAGCATCCTGATCTGCCTGAGTTACTGAGTTGGAGGCGTGGACCGGATGCTGTTCGATGAAGGAAAAAAGTTGGTCGCGCATGTCTTGTTTAAAATTGGCGTCCGGTTCTCCTTCGATCACTACCGCAAAAGTTATGGTTTCAAAGTGGTAGAGCAAAATCGTATTTCGATCATACTCTAAGGTTTCAAGTTCTTGCTTTTGGGTTTCGAGAGCATGCTCGACAAAATCCTGTACCCCCTTAAGCATACCCGCCACCATATCCGGGGAGGTAATGGGCTTAAAAGAGGCATGCCCAAGCAGCAGACCAGAATTCTTGTCAATCACAAACAACTGCTCCACTGAGATCTGGTTGGTCTCCTTGATGAGCATTTCCTGGTAAGAAGTCCCGGTAAATAGGGCTTTGGCGCGTAAGCGGATGTTTTTCCAGGAAAAGGGATCACTCAGGCGTTGGTCAATCTGCTCAGAAATACGACGAAATTCTTCCCGCAAGTATTTCGAAATCAGCTTACCAATAATGGGGTAGAGTGCATCAATGATTTCACCCTGAGAATTCCGAATCTGCAGTTTGATCGCTTCTCCTAAGTAGCGCCCGAAAAGATTTGGATAATTTTGCTGCAAATATTCAACATTGTCAGCCAAATGGGGCGCCAGATGATTGCCAAAATTTTCCCGATTCAGGATGATTTCTTTCAAACTGTTTACATCCTCCTCAACTGCCTGACGGGCCAATTCCTCGTCCTTTAACAACAGCTCTCGCAGTTGCGCCAGTTTTCCATCATCTTTTTCCTGTACCGGATTCATAAGACAGCTTTTTCAGCCGAAGGGATTCGCACTTTCACCATTTATGGTGACGGTTTGAATTCCAAAAAGTCTCTTCTCAATCACGCGAAGATTTCATAATTTTGCGCGAACGTTTCAGAAACATACACTTTTCAAGCATCAATATATTAAACCATAAGCAAAGGAGCCATGGAAAAAGGTCATATTTCTGTTAGTACCGAGAACATTTTTCCCATTATCAAACAATCTCTGTACAGTGATCAGGAAATCTTTTTGCGGGAATTGATTGCCAATGCAGTCGATGCTACTCAAAAATTGAAATACCTTTCTTCACGCGGGGATTTCACCGAGGAGTTGGGAGATCTAAGCATTCGGGTCGAGCTTGACAAGGATGCCAAAACCCTCACCATCCGGGATGCCGGTATCGGCATGACGGAAGAAGAAGTAAAAAAATACCTGAATCAGGTTGCTTTTTCTGGTGCAGAAGAGTTTTTGAAGAAATTCAAGGACGCTGGCAGTAAGGAAGAAATCATCGGTAAATTTGGGCTGGGATTCTACTCTGCCTTCATGGTTGCAGATACCGTGGATGTGGTTACCCGCTCCTGGCAGGCAGACGCCACTGCCGTCAAATGGGTCTGTGATGGCAGCACCGAATACAGCATGGAGGCGACCGAAAAAGAGAGTCGGGGAACCGATATCATCTTACACGTCTCTGAAGATGCAGTTGAGTTCCTGGAAGAAGCTCGGATCAAACAGATTCTGGATAAATACTGTAAGTTTCTCCCCATCGAGATTTCCTTCAAGGATGAGGTGATCAACAATCCGAATCCAATCTGGAAAAAGCCGCCTACTGAGCTGAAGGATGAGGACTATAAAGAGCTGTTCAATCAACTGTATCCCTTCACGGAGGAGCCGCTGTTCTGGATTCACCTCAATGTAGATTATCCATTTAATCTAACCGGAATCCTATACTTCCCCCGCATTCGACAAGATATTGACCCGCGGAAAAATTCTATTCAGTTGTACTCCCGTCAGGTATTTATCACTGACGACGTACAGGAGATTGTCCCGGAATATCTGATGCTGCTGCAAGGGGTGATTGATTCACCAGACATTCCATTGAATGTCTCCCGCTCCTACCTGCAAAGCGACTCCAATGTTCGCAAGATTTCCAATTACATCACCCGGAAAGTAGCGGATAAGCTCAAGGAGATTTTCAATGAAGATCGTGGGGAGTTTGAAGAAAAATGGAAAGACATTTCTGTCTTTGTCAAATACGGGATGGTCACCGATGACAAATTCTATGACAAAGCGGTTGACTTCACCCTGCTTG
>JBCBZF010001031.1:0-2602 GCA_039815525.1 Bacteroidota bacterium
CCATCAGGGCCGCTTCGGTCAGATTGCCATTACTCCCAACCACCATGATTTTTTCCCAGCTTAGTCCGCCGTCTGGATTAACTCTTTGCCATTTTTCAGGTGGAAAAACAGTCCCTTCAAAGTTTTCTGCCAGATCTGGAATCACGCCTTCATTCACTTCAATGAGAGCGGTTTTGCTGACCACATCATCACCATTGTCATTGGTTGCCTGGAGCGTGATGCTGTAAAAGCCATTGAGGTCGAAACTCACGTCCGGATGCTGACTGTTCTGATCGGTTCCGTTTTGAAAGCTGAAAGTAGTGGGTTGAATGCTCCAGGTCCAGGTATTGGGGAAGTTGTCGGACAGATCGGTCAGGCCCACCACCGTGCCGGGGCAAACGAGTTGCTGGTCTGCTTCGAAATCCGCTACCGGGGATTCTGCCCGGTCGTAAATGGCGATGTCATCGATGGCAATGTCGCCTTCCGCTCCTAACCCGGAATTGCCGCGAAAGCGTATGGCAGTGAGTTTTCCTGCCAGGGTGTTGAGGTTTACGGCCTGCTGTCGCCATTGATCCCCCTGATCGCCGCTCAAACTACTAATTTGAATCCAAAAGCCATTGATCCATGCCTCCACCTTTAGCTCCCCAATACCCGATCCATACATATGATACCAAAAATCCATCTGTGGACTACTAGCATTGCTGAAATCAACACAGGGCAGTAAGACGATGGCTTCCTGACCGACACAGCCGTCTGATTCCAGATACAGATATTTGCCCTGATCGTTGCCCGGTTGATGATCATTCGTCGGGCCGGTATTCAATGAAGGGGTGCGCCCGTTGTGTACCCGCCAATCGATGTCATCCGTCAGTCCATTGGTGAGATTGATCCAATCGTTGGCCAGACTGCAATTTTCTCCGCCACAATTTACCTCTGTCCCACAATTGAAAAAGCCTTCGAAGTCTTCCAGATACGGCAGAATGACGGCGTTTTGTTGCAAATAGGTAAACTGCAGGCTGAGGGTATCATTGGACCGGACTTCGTCATTGGCAAGATCCGTCCAGACGCGCAGATTTTGAACCCCATTTGTAGCTGGTAGAAGAGCGGTTTGAAACACAAAACTGCTTTGACTATCGCTGTCCAGATTCCCTGTAAAGTTTTGGGTGATGATGGGCCCCTGATTGAATTGATAGGAAAGTGGAAAATCGCTGATCAGGTTCTCGCCTTCATTTTGCATGCGCAGCCTGACCAGAATTTGATTGTTGACACAGTTTGAGAAAGCGACAGAATCAGGGGCCACAATCTCAAGCAGGCTGACATCATAAGCAGGCTGGCATTTTTTCAATGCAGGCAAACGGAAAGAAGTGGTGCTACGTGGTCCCTTGCCGCCATTGGGCCCTATCGGCTGGACACTGAAAAATTCCAGTGAAAGGTGATCCATGGGCAGATAGGCAAATACATCGCTAACTGTGGTGAGGGAATCAATGTATTTTTCGCCCATGATTCCTACTTCATAAGCCACTGCTCCCGGTACCGAATCCCAGCTGATGTAGGTGAAATCCTGACAAACAGTGTCTATGGTCAGGTTGGATGGGCGTTGCATGATGCTAAATGGTGCGACACTCTGGGCGCTGACATTGCTGTTGAGACGACTGACTCTGATCAGTGCCTGATCGGTGTGCAAATCATCTGGAATGTTCCATTCATAAAAATACCGACTTGGACTCAGGCTGCTGTTGAGGATGTCCCAGCTATTGCCATTATCGGGGGAAAGCTCAATTCGGAAGTTGTCTGTAAAAAAGCCACGCAGACCATCCCAGTGAAAACGCGCAAATTCTCCACTGCGTACGCCTTCACCTCCCCTCGGATAAACAATACTGATCTCGTCGTAAAAGAAGGTGTAGACCACAAAATATTCCTGCGGCCCTTGCGGAACGGCGCTGCCTCTGACCGAAAGCGTATAAGCCCCGGTAGCAGGGTCGGTGAGGACAATTTGCTCAACATTGTTGAGTGTGTCAATGCCCGGCACAGCCGGACTGTTTAATGCCGCCAGGTTTGGGCTGGGATCAGGTACCAGGGGCAAATAATCGACTGCATTGGGGGCGGTCATTTTTGCATCCAGATCATTGATCAGGTGTTTGGCTGCACCCGGGAAAGCGGGTGGATCATTCCAATAGATCATGACACGCGCCTCCCGGACATTGGGGGGAATGTTGATACTATGCTGATTCTGGACACCCTGGGAAGCCGAAGCACTGAACCAGGTCTGGTTTTCCAGCACATCGAATGCCCTTTTCGCATGAATCCGACCCCAGCCATAGGTGAAATCTGGTCCTTTCAGTCCCAGGTCATCAGTCGTATTCAGCATGGCCGCTTTGATCAAGGCGCTCGGCGGATCCGTGTCATTGTTGACACTCCGGTAGGCCTGATACAGTTGCGCGGCAACGCCCGCAATGCCCGGTGCCGCGGCAGAAGTTCCATCGAAAATATCATAGGAGAAAGCATTCCCGGTGCTGTTATGGGATTTTCCTGTTGCGGCCAGGTCTGGCTTGATGCGGCCATCAGTGGCCGGACCGCGACTGGAAGATGATACATCCAGGTCTCTGGAAGAGACGTTTCCGAC
>JBCBZF010000561.1:0-4845 GCA_039815525.1 Bacteroidota bacterium
CCGGTATCAATCCCGTTATCACAGTTGATACCGATGATAACCTCAATACATTGCAATGGCAGACTGCTGCTTTTGGCCAAACCAATACTGTCAGCCAGGGTGATGGGGTATTGATTGAGGCATCGAATGCCTCTGCTGATCCGGTTGAAGCGGATATCATCATCGTATTTGACTCAACTGTCTATAATTTGGCTTTTGATTTAGGCGATTTGGATGCTGGCAATGCTGAAGAAGTGGCTGTTATTGCTGCATTTCTGCGGGATGCACCAGCCAATGTGCAGGCCGACAATTTTTCCGCTAATGGCAGTTCAGTTGATATTGTGGGCAACAGTCAGGTTCAATCCAACGGGACTTCCACGGCCGCGAATAGCAGCAATACAGGTTCGGTTAGGATCGCACTACCCGGACCCTTGGACAGTTTGCGCATTCGTGCCAGCGGCTCGCTAAATGATTTGTCCCTGCATCTCAACCATGTTGAATATTGCCTTGCTCCGGATACGGATGGTGATGGTCTTGCGGATCTGGTTGACCTGGATGCAGACAATGATGGAATCCCGGATTTGATTGAGGCTGGCGGCAGCGATGTCAATGGCGATGGCAAGGTAGATCTCGTCGAAGATGGGGGAACATTTTATGTGGATGAAGATGGTGACGGGGTAAAAGATCCAGGAGAAACCACCGTTTGGGACAGCGATGGCGATGGATGGTTGGATACATTTGACAATGTCGGAGGTGGATTTACCGGCGGAAGTCCGATTATCATTCCTGACCAGGACGGAGACAATATTCCAGATCACCTCGATCTTGATGCAGACAATGATGGTATCACAGATGCACTAGAAAGCGGCGCCGTAGACAATGACGGTGATGGTCGTGCAGATGATTTTGTCGACAATGATCTGGATGGCCTTAATGATCAATATGATCCGGTAGACGGTGATCCTGAGGCTGGAAATGATGCTGATTTTACAAGTTCTGCCAATGCACCTACTCTTCAAACCAATCTGGATACCGACGGAGATGGGCTGTCTGATGAAGGTCTGAGCGTCGGCGACTCTGATGGCGATGGCTTGGCTGATCATGTGGATTTAGATGCGGATAATGATGGGATTCCGGATGTGATAGAAGTAGGTGGCGTAGATACTGATGGAGATGGAAAAGTAGACGGAAGCAATCCTGATGGAAGTCTTGCCAATGACATTGATGGCGATGGATTGGCTGATGCGGTTGATCCTGATTTGAACAATGATGGGGACAGCACTGATCCGGGAGATACTGGCCTACCGATTGCCATCAGCGACACCGATGCTGACAATGATGGCCGACCAGACGCTTACGGAAGTTTTGACAATGATAATGATGGCGCTACACCCGTCATTTCCATTGACGCGGATGGCGACGGAATTCCCAACTTCAAAGATTTGGATTCAGATAATGACGGGATTCCGGATCGGGTTGAAGTAGGCGGTGTGGATGCTGATGGCAATGGCATCGTAGATGCGGTAGATGGCAATGGGGTATTCACCGCTGGCAATGATGACGACAACGACGGCTTTTATGATAGTTATGATCCCGACGACAATGGAACAGGCGCAGACGAGGCATTGACCAGCAATCCATTGCTTCTCTCAGTTGGTAGTGGTTCTGGCACCAATAACGGACATCCCGCGTTGGCTGATTACAGCGGCAATACCAACCTGAATAATGGTCTGAATGCAGATTTTGATGGTGATGGGATACCAAACTATCTCGATCTGGATGCAGATAATGACGGTATTTCGGACGTGGTCGAGACCTTTGGGATAGCAGAAGACATGAATCTTGATGGTGCCGTGGACGGATTGAACGCCAATGATGCGAATGCAAATGGCTGGCACGATAATTTTGAAGGGGAAGTGCCGACCTCCACAGACATATCAGGAACAGAATTTTCTTCCAATACCTTGCCGGACTACAGCACCGGGCAGGATGAGGCAGATTTTGATGGCGATGGCCTCCCCAATTACCTGGACATTGATGCAGATAACGATGGAATCGTTGATGTGCTCGAAGCACAGGTTTCCAGTACCAATCCATCTGATATATTTGATGGTATCATTGTACCCGGAACCACTGACCAGGACTACGATGGCCTGGCAGATGTGGTTGACCAGGACCACGCCGGTACCTATTTGCAACCCAATAACCACGATGGAACGGGTAATGCAGATTTTCTGGACCTCGATGCCGATGACGATGGCAAGCCTGACACCAGGGAGGGACATGACAGCAATCTGGACGGCATTCCTGATAACAGTGCGTCTGGCACAGATACGGATCGCGACGGCTTGGATGATGCCTATGATACCGACAATCTTGCCTACGACCCGACTGCATCCAACCAATCCCTTCAGGACGAAGATGGCGATGTCAATTCAAGCGGAGACCGGGACTGGCGCGATACTGATTTCACTACTTTCCCAGTCGAATGGTTGAATGTTGGAGTTGAAAAGCAAGGCAGTCAAGCCAGGATCTATTGGTCAACTGCTTCGGAATTGAATGCAGACCATTTTGTGGTGGAACGTTCTGAAGATGCCAGAAATTTTACGCCTCTGGGACAGCTAGCGGCCAAGGGTACCACTACCGAACGCTCTGATTATCGCTTCATTGATCCAACGATTGAAGAAAAACGCCGTTTTTACTATCGCATTCAGCAAGTGGATATTGATGGCAGCATTGATTATAGCAATGTTGTAGAATTAAGAGCGGAGTCCCTTAGCCTAAGTGCTACAGTTTATCCAAATCCAGCCCGGGATCAGGTAAACCTCTCATTTTACCAGGAAGGTCAATCTGAAATCAAAGTGATCAACATGCAGGGACAGACCATGTATGAAACCTTGACTGAAAATAAGAAAGGGAATCTTGATATTACAGTCGCTCTCAAAGGCTGGGCTGCAGGCGTATATGTTGTCCAAATCAACCGAAATGGGGAGATGGAAGACATTCGGCTTATTGTGGAATAGACAGAAGATTTCAGGATCGCGCAATGTTGATTGAACCAACTTCAATCCTTACCAGAAGACAGGAAAAGCATGCGTGATCATTGTGATGAGATAAAAAGTGAAGGTGCGATGTGTATCTTCACTTTTTCATTTACGCATTTCCTCATCAACCATTGCCTTCCAAATCCTTTAATTTTTGGATTGGATCGGGATTATCAGGGTCTGATTGGGCTGCTTTTTCATAAAAAGCTTTGGCTGACTGTGGATCGCCTGACTTCGCATAAATATCCCCGAGCATCAGCAGGGATGGTAAATGTTGTTCATCCAACTTCAGACAAGCCTCAAAATCTACAATCGCCGGATCAAGGTTTTGCGCCAGAAAATAGCAGAACCCCCGATTGTATCTCGCCTGCAAAAAATTTGGACTTTTATTGACAGTCACGGTGTAATTCAGAACCGCATCATTGATTTGTTGCTGATACAAATCACTTTGCGCATTACTGACCACTGCCAGCGCCTGTCGCATGTGATAATCACCTTGATAAAATCTGCCGAGCGCGTGGCCAGGCCGGTACTCAATCAATTGCTGAATGTATTTCATGGCCTCCTGCTCATTGCCATAGTGCGTGAAATATACATTGTGAAGCTGAATGAGGGATTTGGCGAAGCTGGAATCTTTTTTCAAACTCTCGAGATAATGCCCCACGGCCAGAGAGTGTCGTCTTCTGTTTTCCTCTAAAAATCCCTGTGCAAAACGATAAATGGGCTGCTTAGGGGCCAGGTCTTCGGCTTGTTGATAGTATCGCAAAGCCAGCTCCTCATTTCTCTTGAAGAAATAGATTTGTCCCAGTTGATAATGGACGTTTGGATTTTCAGTCCCCATTTCAATCGCCCGTTCATAAGATTGAATGGACAAAGCGGTATCACCTTCAATGCCTGCGTAAAATCCCCGTCGGTAATGCAAATCGGGTTCCAGCTGATTGAGTTCAATCGCTGCTTCTACGTCCCGAATCGCTTGCTTAAGGCTATCAAGTTGATAGTAGACCTCTGAACGTTCTTCCAGCAACCGAAAATTGGCGGGATTTTCTGCAATCTGGAGGTGGAGTGCATTTAGCTGAGCCTTTGGCGTCAAGGGAACCGAATCAGTTAAGACAACATTGGAACTGCCCGTTGCAGGATCAGTCGTCTGTTGACATGCCGCAAAAAGCAGAAATACCGAAAGAAAGAGGAAAAGAAGATATCTCATATCAAACATACTGACCAAAAAAAGGAGATCGGGTGAATTTTCCCGGGACAAATTTACGACTCGATGACAATTTTCAGAACCCGCTTGGTTGTCGGACTGATTTTGACCGAATCTGCAATTCGAAAGCCAGACAGGCAGATAATCTGGCGTTGATCTTCAAATATCACGGCTTGCTGTTTGGCCAGTGGGGTATATTTTTCATCAATGAAGATGTCAGAGAGTTTTTTCTGATTCTGCATCCCGTAGGGCTGCATGCGGTCGCCTACCTGCCAGCGACGTATGGTCAGGGGAAATTGGACCTGATCAGCGTCGAGATAAAACTCAAACCTTGACCCAAAAACCGGTTGATCAGCGCAGGGCATTTGTAAACGGAGCTGTTTTCTTCCAAAAGAAATATTGGTTTCTCCGTCAAGGTATGTCAATTTGGTCTGCAAGCCCGGATCATTGCTGACTGTTTGCAACAGCAAACCAGAACGCGTACGGCGTAGCTGTCCCAAAGGTGTGTCAATGGCAGCACCAATGCGGGAGTCAATCAGGTCGATACCTGTCCAGATTTGGTTGCCGCGGAATCCCCAGCTTTCTAAGCTATGCGCTACCAGCAGTGGCAGGTAGCTATCG
>JBCBZF010000804.1:0-3455 GCA_039815525.1 Bacteroidota bacterium
AGACTGACCCATGAGTCTACCCCTTTGATAAACTCGCCATTGATGCGTGCATCAATCCCCGCAGCATAGCCATCGGCCACTTCGTCAGGATAATATCTGATCCTGATGTTCTGGACTTCATAGGGGATAAGATTGGACAAACGCTTGAAATATCCTTCTGTAAACAGACGAAATGGCCTGCCCCAGGCGTAGAAACGATAATCCATCCCAACGATGGCGTGCACGGATCGCTGCGGCTCAATGTCCAGGTTGATGCTGCCATCAAAACGACGGAACTCCCGGTAAAATGGTGGTTGATAATATACCCCACCTGCCAGACGAAAACGGAGTTTAACTTCCTGGTCAACTTCTACCGCATTGAAAATCAATTGTGCTCTGGGACTGATCATCCACTCATCAATGATGTCATAGTAAAGTGCCCGACCACCCCACACCAGGGTCAGGTCCTTTCGCAATTTCCATTCATGCTGAAAAAAGGCTTTAAACTGATGACTGGGTAGATTGACGGTCCCGCGAATCGATTCCTCCACCCCAAATTCATTCTGTGGATTGACAATGTAACCAGCAGAATCCAACAGTGTATATTCCTTTAATTCATCATTGATGTTCTGATATTGATACTTAAACCCAAATGAAAGGCGGTGGGTCCGGGCATTATCGCTGGTCCAGCGTCCTTTAAATTGCGCACTGGCGATGTCAGCGGTTAGATAATTCCGGGCGTGCCGAAATTCAGAGCCGATGCCCAAATCAAATTCTGCTTCATTGAACTCATCTGAACCAAAATTGGTATTGACCTCTCCGAGTAAATATCCCCCTTCCACATTGATCAATTCACTTTCCTGCGTACGAAAAGCCGTGAGGATGTAATCAAACCGAAGGCGGGTGTTGGGCTGATGGGTGAGCATCAACGCGCCTAATCCGGTGGTATACGTACTGATTTCCTGTCCCTCAAACCCGACCCGAAGCCGAAAGGCTCGCTGAATGGTTCCAAAAGTGGTCTCTCGTCCATCTGGCTCAAACAGATATCGGTTACGGGTCAAAGCGAAAAAAGACGTCAGCTTCAAGCGTTCATTCGGGGCATATACCGTATCAACCGCTTCTCCCTCTTTGTTGAATTTCACCTTTGGCTCTTTTGGCTTCATATTGGGCGTAAAGGTGAACATCCCCTGTAAGTCAAGAAAATTTGGTTTGTATTCACCCTGGGTATCAAGGGTATTGAGAAGATATTGAGTAGAAAATTGGCGGGCACCAATCAGATATGAAAACTGTCCAGGTCGATCGGGTAGTTTGCGATTGCGACTGCGCCCTTCCAAGTGCAGCGTATTGGTGATCGGTCCTGCTTCAATGGTCCCCCGAAATTCCTTGGGATCGCGATAGGTAATGTCCAACACAGATGAAAGACGATCCCCATACTGTGCGCTAAAACCACCGGTACTAAACTTCAGTCCCTGGGCCATATTGGGATTAGAGAACCCCAATCCTTCCTGCTGACCGGCCCGGGCCAGGAAGGGACGGTAAATTTCAATGCCGTTGACATACACCAGATTTTCATCAAAGTTTCCCCCCCTCACTTGGTACTGAGAAGAAAACTCACTGTTTGAGGCCACTCCAGGCATCCCTTTAACAAAATATTCCAGACTAGGGGCCACACTGGGCATCTCCACAATCTTGTCCAGCTCAATGGGGGAAATGAGCATCGTTTCCTCGTCAATGCTGGTAGGATCTTTTTCTCCAATGATTTCAACACCATCAATCGAGCGAATCAGCATTTTGACCTGTCGGTCATACACGCGGCCATCTGCCACATAGATCTCTTCCACTGCCGTTTGATGGGTCGCATGGGTAAAGCGAATCTGATACGTTTTACCCGCAGGCATCACCAGACGAAAGTTTCCCCCCTGATCGGTGGTCCCTCGAATACTGGTACCATCTACAGAGATCCGAACCTGTCTGATTGGGAGATTATTGGGGTCTTTGACTTTTCCTTTGACTACCCCGGTCTGTGCAAATGATCCTTGTAAGCACAGCATCATGGCCATCACTGTGGCACAAAAACGAATGAAACATTTCATTGATCACAAATATACAGGGCAGGAGTTGAGTAAAACAGGGATTTATTCATCTCTATGCGACACTCTGCCCCTTCCACACCATTTTACGGTGTAAGATGCCCGCTTCTTCAAAGGATTCACCTTCTGGAACGAATCCATATTTTTCATAAAAAGGAAGATTGGGAAACTGAACATGAATAAAAATCTCATGCTGCTTAGGCACTTCGGCCAATACATGCCGGATCAAGGCCGCACCCACTCCTTTTCCTCGGAAAGCGGGTAAAACAGCCAGTCGTTCCAGACGTACCTTTTTACTGACAAGCATGGTCCGCCATCGGGCTGTCCCGGCCGGGATGCCATCAAAAGTTGCCAGGTAATGCGTCGAAAGATGGTCAAAACCATCATATTCGTCTTCCTGATCGATGGATTCTTCCTCAACAAAAACTGTGGTACGGATGTTGAATACATGATTGTATGCATCATCGGTTTCAGCAAGTGTAACCTTTATGCGACCATTTTCCGTTACAGACATAATAGCGTTTCGCCTTACATAAAATTGAGGAGATTCGTGAAGAACGGAGAAAAGTTCTTAAATAGCAACCATTCAGGACGCTGACATTTTTTTACTAATTTCGTACCCGTTTTTGCCAACGGTATTGCTATATGCCTAAACACTTATTAATCGTAGAGTCTCCGGCCAAGGCCAAGACCATTGAGAAATATCTCGGTACAGACTTCACCGTGAAGGCCTCTTATGGTCATGTACGGGATCTACCCAAAGGAGATGATGCCATTGACATTGAAAATGGTTTTGCCCCGAAGTATGAAGTGCTGCCAGATAAAAAGCAGGTCATCAAGGAATTGAAGGATCTCGCTAAATCCGTAGATGACGTCTGGCTCGCAACGGATGAAGACCGGGAAGGGGAAGCCATTTCATGGCACCTTGCCAATGCGCTTAAACTGGACATGGATACCACCAAGCGCATTGTCTTCAATGAGATCACCAAGCCAGCCATTACCCGTGCAATTCAGCAGCCACGGACCATTAACAAAGATTTGGTGGATGCCCAGCAGGCCCGTCGGATACTGGATCGGATCGTAGGTTTTCAGCTTTCTCCTATTTTGTGGAGAAAAATTCGTCGTGGTCTGTCCGCTGGACGTGTACAATCTGTTGCGGTGCGCCTGATTGTAGAGCGGGAAAGAGAAATCATGGCTTTCAAGCCGACTTCTTCTTATAAAGTGTCAGCGGAGTTTGTCCTTGATAATGGTGCAAAAATCAAAGCTGAGTTAGGCAAAAAGTTACCGGATCTTGAGACCGCTCAGGATTTTCTGGAATCTTGTAAAGGCGCGGTTTATAGCATCACTGACCTGCAAACCAAACCGTCGAAAAAGTCTCCAACGGCA
>JBCBZF010000341.1:0-6547 GCA_039815525.1 Bacteroidota bacterium
AACCAGTCATGTCGCCCAGTCGGATATCCAGAAAAATGACATCCGGAAGCATCCGTTTGATCGTCGGAATCGCCATTTCACCGGATGTACATTCCGCAATGATCTCAATGCCCGGACAATGGGTATTCAGCTTATAACGTAAATTCTCCAGACCACTGGGTTCATCTTCTACAATGATGGCGCGTATCGGGTTCATATCAGGCTTTTCTTTTCATGAGTTTATAGGGCAATTGAATCACCACTCTGGTTCCAGCTGCTTCTCCATCTTCATCGTATAGATCCTGGATCTGAATCTGGCTTTTGCGTAGACTGGTGCTCCCTCGTATCCTTTCCTTGGTGATTGACATGCCAACCGATTTTTGTTTGTTCAGGCTGGATTGGGCTTTTAATTCTGCGGCTTTCTGTCTGCCAATACCATCATCCTCCACAATCACGATCAGGCGATTGCCTTCCTTGCGTACCCGGACTTCCAACATACCTGGGCCAACTTTGGGTTTGATCCCATGCCAGATGGCATTTTCTACATAAGGCTGGAGGATCATAGATGGGATTTCTACCAAGAGTGGATTGATCTCTTCATCCACCCCAACGGAATAGTAAAGCTTATCCCGAAAACGCAATTGTTCCAGGGCCAGAAAATGCTCCAGGGTTTTAAGTTCTGCTTTCAGACTGACCGTGGTCTCTCTCGATTGGTTGAGGATTTGGCGGGTCAGGCGGGAAAAATGTACCAGATATTTTGAGGCCGCTTCTTTTTGATCAGTATTGACCAGAGACTCAATCGCATTGAGACTGTTGGACATAAAGTGTGGATTGATCTGTGCACGAAGGGCTTCCATACGCGCTTTAAGGCGCTTTTGCTGGACTCTTTGTAAGCTTAATAGAAAAATAAGAATGGAGAAGCCCAGTATGATCCCACCAATAATAATCTGATTTCTCTTGCTTCTGCTTGCCTCACTCTTTATTTCTTCTCTTTGAAAGGATTGAATATTTTGGCTGCTCGCCTGGAGGTTCATGAAAATAGTGTCAAGCTGATTTTGATAAACTTGCGTTACGAATTCCATTATGGGCATTTTCAGAAACGCCTGGCAATTTAAATTCCGATCTTCTTGTCTTCCTTCACATAGCCCATTTAAGTTTAAAACCAGGTCTTTCATAAATTGAAAAGACCCCTCATCCTCAGCGTCTTTAAGTGCTAGGTAATTGTAGGAAATTGCAGAATCAAGCTTTTGAAAATAAGCAGATGAATCGTTCGCTGACTGTTTGTAATATGCTTGAAAATGATAGGTAATTGCAATTTCCTGATAACTGTCATATTGATTTTCTTCCTGGGCAATAATCCTATCTTGAAAATTCTGTATTGCTTTCAGTGCAAAACTATCATTTAACGTAGCGAGATACCTTGAACGATTTAATAACCCAATCGTTTCTAATACATCGACGAGTAAGGCCTTATCATTATTAACTTCTGCATATTTATGGCTCTTCTTGAATAATGAATCAGCGGCCATAAAGGCCGAATTATTCAGCTTCACTTGTCCTTGATCCTTCCAGAGCCGCGCTAAAGCCGAGAAATGATTACTCTTTACATATAGGGCTTCTGCCTTTTTTAAATATTGAATTGCGGTGCTACTGTCTCCATCAATATAGGTAGTACCAATGGAGTGCAAGATCTCCCCTGCTAGGGCGAGAGAATCAGTAAATGAATACCCGCTACGAGCAAGGTTCTGAAGGGCTAGGTTGAGATAGATCCTTGATGAATCAATCCCTTTTTTATTAAACTCAAACTGCTTACGAAATAAGGTGCCATTTAAACTATGAACCACGGTGAGCCATTCGTATTCTGAGTTGTTTTCAAACAAACTTTTTGCCATCCTCGCATCATTTAGGGCATCTTCCAGGCCATCACCAAACTTCTGCCAGCGCGATTTTATCAAGGATTGATAGTATAAGCTGACGCCTTTATAAAATTCCTCGCCTTCCAGAGTAGCAACCCGATAGGCTTGTTGTGCATACTTCATGGCCTCTATCCCATTGCGGTTGTGAATTGCTTCAGTCGCCGTGAGTAAAGAGTCCAGTTGAGCCGTGATCGGCTTCGCCTTTTCAAAGACATCGATCATCGAGTCCGCCACCAGATATGCTTCAATTCGTTGTTCCCCAAAACCAGCGGTGTCAGGGATGGTGAACTCCGCATCCTGACAGCCTGCCAGCATCACCATACATAGCAAAACCAGCGGCGCATAAATCCCCGAAAAGTAGATATTCCGATTCACGTCTGTTTCTTCTTTCTCCTGGATCTTCAAAAGGGTAAAATATTCCCCTTCTTCGAAGCAGAAGATAATCAGAAAATTAGATTCGGTGCTAATGCAGGCGTTCATTCTTCATTCTCTCAATCATCTACAATGACGAAAGTTCGAAGCATTTTGCCGATAAGTCAGGGGTAAGTGGAAGCTATGGACTGGCAACGGACGGATCGGGGCGGGTAGGTGGTAGAGAGATGTAGCGGAAAGCTTGTAGGGGTGTTTTGTGAAAATGTCTACCCCTCAATCTGATGCACCCACGGCAAGCTGTTTTGGATATCCTTTCCAGCCAGATCGATCTGAATAAACGCTACCTGATCTTCTTGCCGCTGTCGAATCAGCAGTGGATGAAACAGAAAAACACCGCCAATGGGAATTTCCTGCTGATTGGGAAGGCCGTTTTCCTGAATGAGGCTTATTTGATCGCTTTGTAGTTTGGCTTGATGGCTGCCGGGGAAAAAACTGCGCCGGAGCAAAGCGTTTTCTTTTTCATGGACCGGAATACAGATGCTACACATTTGCCGGAGGTGTTCTTCATCCGGCAATACCTCCCAGTGATCTTCTACGGGCCTCCAGTGGCTAAAGCCCTCTCTTTCCAGCTGAAATTGTAAGCGCACACCTATCCCCTGTATCCAGTGAGGATATTGTTTCGGAGGCTGTTGATACTGAATGCGAATCACCTTTGCCTCAGGCTGAATCAATCGGATGATGCGCCGGAGGTTTTTGGGAAAAAGATGTTGGAAAAGGGATGTGTGGGTTTCCAGGTCCAGGTGTCCGCTTTCCACCCCTTCACGCTTCATCAAACGGCGGATTTCCCGGGCAATGTGGACGATCTCCCGCTTGCGGAAAACGTTCGGAAGCGCATACGCGCCCCGCTGCGAAAAACCCTTCTGCATGCGCCTCAGTACATTCCCTTCCAGTTCTGCATCATAGACATTGGCCGCATAGGTGAGGCGCTGCTGAATGCGGTGCCGTAGGTAAGCTGGTGCAATTACCTTGACTGTCTCACCGTACCCCAGAATCTCCCGCTCCAATTCAAAATTGTGATGCACCCGAATCGAAACCACAATGCCTTCTGCGGTTGCTTCCAGGACCTGTTGACTATGGTGCATGGGCTTGGTCAGGACATAGGGCGCATTTTTTCGCTCAATGAACAATTGTACGTCAACCGGATCCTGCGCTTGCTGAACCGTTACACCGAGTGCATCCTGAAAATAATTGCTGATCACTTCATCTTGTTCAGATTGATAGGGGAGGGGAGAGGGAGAAAGAGATTTAATGCGATCCAGAGCCAGCAAGACAAAACGCTCTTCCATTTCCCGTTTGCCAAGTACAAACCACCGATTGCGGTATTCTTTCAGAAGCTGCGGATAAAAATGAAACTGACTGGCTTCCCTGGCCCGAAAGGATTGGTAGACGATGAGCTGTGTCTGCTTATGGAGGACCGCGTGATACAATGGGTCAATGAACCCAAGACCTTGCAGCTGATCATTTTTCTCTAAATCGATGATGCGCCTTTCCTGGGTTTTGGAGGTGTGAATTTTATCCTCCAATCGCTGTACCATACCTGTGAGGTCCTGGAAATGGGTAAAACCTTTGAATTGCCGCAGAATATCCACCACTTCCGTGAGTTTGTTCAAATCCTGATCGGTCAGCGGAATATTGGTGATGCTGTAGTCCGGATCTTCATAGGTATAAAACTTTTTATCCACCACCACAATCGGCGCATTATAGCCCAGCTTTTCGCTGCGCATCATCTGAATGTCCATCTGCACCGTGCGTCGACTGACGCCTTTATCAATGCCTTCGAATTCATAGAGGGCCTCTGAGCAGGCATCAATCAAATCTTCCAGCGTCCACTGCCGATAGCGATTGCGCAGACAATTGTCAATGGTGCGGTATCTGATCAGTGCATTTCGGTTGACGGGCATGGCTGTGTTGTATGACTGGCTGAAAAATATGGATCAGGCATTGACCCAAGAAAGAGAGGCTATTTTCGTCGATTTTTCAAAAAAAATAAAAAATCTTTTTCACTACGCAAAAAGACTGCGCACTAGGCTTCCACCTTTGTATTGTTCCACGGAAAAGACATACCAATCCATTGTCATGAAGTTCAATACCACCAAAAAGAAAGCCGCTCAAACCCGAAATTTTGAAGGGGCCAAAGCCTGGAAGCTGCTGCCCAAACTGGAGCTGTACAGCGCAGTGGTAACTACTTCACTGTCCAACAGCTTTTACACCACGGCCATAGAGCGGGTCATGCGCATCCGAAAACTGGTTGCGGAGGTAGATCCAGTCTTTGTGGCCCAATTGGCAGTCTACGCCCGGGAGCAAATGCACCTCCGGTCGGTCCCCCTGGTGTTGGCGGTCGAACTGGCGATGATCCATCAGGGCGATGACCTGGTGCGAAAAACGGTGCGCCGCATCATCCAGCGGGCGGACGAGATCACCGAAATTCTTGCCTACTACCAAATGGCCAATGGCCGGCAGGGAAGCAAAAAGCTCAATCGTTTGTCTCGCCAATTGCAGAAAGGCGTAGCAGATGCGTTCAATCATTTCGACGCCTATCAGTTTGCCAAATACAACCGCAAGACGGAAGTGAGCCTCAGGGATGCGCTTTTTCTGACCCATCCCAAAGCCAAAGATGCTGCCCAACAGCAAATCTTCAATCAGATCATTGCGGATCAACTGGCAGTGCCATATACCTGGGAAGTTGAGCTGACGCGGATTGGACAAATGAGCTTTACGGAAGAAAAGCATAAAATGGAGGCCGTCCGAAATACCTGGATTGCACTGCTGGAAAGTGGAAAATTGGGATACATGGCCTTGATGCGCAATTTGCGCAATATCTTGAAGGCGGATGTGGGACGAGTGCGGATCAAGGAAGTCGCCACGCGCTTGTCTGATCCCGCTGCTGTCCGTAGATCAAAGCAATTGCCTTTCCGCTTTCTGGCTGCCTACCGTGAGATCAAAGAACTGGATATGCCGCACCTTGAGCTTTTGCTTGATGCACTTGAACAAGCCATCCTGCAAAGTGCGGACAACCTGCCCGGCTTTGTTGGGGAACGGATCTTATTGGCTTCAGATGTGAGCGGATCAATGTTTCAGCCGATCAGTCCGAAGAGCAAAATCCAGTGCTACGATATTGGTCTGGTGTTGAGTATGCTGGCAAAAGCAAAGTCTCCGGAAGCAATTACTGGAATCTTTGGAAGCCGTTTTGCGACTAAAGAGCTGCCAGCCCAGTCAATCCTGAAAAATGTGGAGGCCCTGCGAAGCATAGAAGGAGAAGTAGGGTATGCCACCAATGGACACGACGTGATTCACCATTTGGTCTATCAGGAAAAGGTAGTCGACAAGATCATGATTTTCACGGATCTCCAAATGTGGAACAGTCGGGAGGATGGAAATAGCATCCAGGAAATATGGTGGCACTACAAAGTAATTGCCCCCAAGGCCAAACTGTATCTCTTTGACCTGAACGGCTATGGCAGTTCGCCCCTAAAGGTGGGCCTGCATGATGTTTACCTGATTGCCGGCTGGTCTGACAAAATATTTGAGGTGTTACATGCTTTGGAGCAGGGAGAAGAGACCCTGCATCTGATTGAACAAATTGAGATATAGAAAAGCCTGATCGATGTGCCGTAGAATTGTCTTCCTTCGACATCTCCAACATCCGTACAGACAGTTCGATTGTTGCCATTGATCAGTCTTTTCTTTTGACACACGTGATACACAATACAAATGGCTCAAGGTGCCGTAGAGAAGGATTCCTTCGACTCCCTAGTAAGCTTCTAATAACAGTAGGCCTACGCTTCACCCATTCAACAGGCCTTTTCGCCCATTGCCCTTGGCCATTATTTAACACAAAACCATGACTGGAAAAGAGCTGATTGCACTTGGTTTCCCACAGGGACCCGCTATCGGGGAAGTGCTGAAAATCACCCGTAACCTTGCCAAAACTGAACTTGAAACCCTACAGCCAACCTTAACAAACATCCTGTCCCAACCATTGCAATTTGAACAGGACAACATCTGGGCACCGGTTGCCAAAGCGCTCATTGGACCGCCGAAAGATCCTGCTCAACAGGACTTATTACCAGAAGCCAAAGCTTATGAAGTTTACGGACCTGAAGGCATTGAAGCGGCTGCGCTGCGTCAGATTGATACTGCCATGCGTCTGCCGATCACCAGAGCTGGTGCTTTGATGGCCGATGCACACTACGGCTATGGCCTCCCAATTGGTGGGGTAC
>JBCBZF010000319.1:0-6716 GCA_039815525.1 Bacteroidota bacterium
CCTGGTTTGAACTGGAACATCAATATGGCGCACGAAAATTGGACCGGTATCAGGAATGTATTTCCCAAAGGCGTTGAACATTTCAAACGGCTCAATCAATTTTTCACAGGAGAACCCCTTGCTGAAGCAGACTGGACTACATTTCACTCTTCTTGCGACTACACAAATAGCCCATCTTTCGAAGGTAATTTTTGGGCGACATTAGGTTCATGCGTAGGGCAGTCAGGAGGGGCTGATGGTGCTTCAAGCTCAAATAATGACCACTTACGTGTCTTTGGCCTACGGCAAGAAAAAGAAAGAGCACTGGGGTGGGTCCATTATCGGGATAATGACTGGTTCAGCTCGGGCTACATTTACAATGGCGACTGTGGCGACTTGAATTTGACCAATGAAATGTATGACGCTGATGGGGATGGTACGATGGCATACGGAACCATCAGCTTCCCTGGCGATTATCCACCAAGCAGTACTTTATCTGGTGAAACCATCACGGTCAACCAGCTTGAAAACAACCAAAAATATTTGGTTGAGTTCTGGAATACCTGGCCAGAATTTGATTATTCAAAAGATGGGCAAACACAACTGTCAATCGACGGCGTCCTACCACTCACCAAATTGATCACCACCAATGCCCTGGGAAAGCTTGACATCCCGGTTCCACAAATGCAGGGACTCCTTTATTCGGGTGGTAAGCACTATTACGCACCTGACTATGCTTTCAAAGCCATCAAAGTCCCCAACAATCTGAGTCTTCCTGATTTTCCCGCAGAGATCTGTGTAACCCAGTCTTATGTTGTATCAGGCGCCATTACAGCGGGAACGAATTATGATTGGGAAGTATACTCTACACCAGATGGTACAGTTTCCCCAACAAGTTTTTCCATTATCAGCGGTCAAAACACAGCCAATCCGACCATTAAGGCGCTTACACCAGGAACCTATGGTTTGCGTGCCACAGCAAGGGTTAACGGAGAGCTGGTTCACTATGGAGTGGAGATAACCGTTCTTGATCCACCAGTGGCGCCCATTTTGGATAATGCAACCATCTGTCCGTATGAAGTGGTTTCACTTGATGGCCAGGTTGATCAGGAAAATGCCACTTATCTCTGGAGCGTTTCAGGGCCGGCAACGCCGTTCCTGAGTCCTACGGACCAGCCTTATACGCAATTTGAAGGATTTGATGCCGGGGTATATACCGTTACGCTTAGCGTAAGCTGTGGTGCCGCTGTCAGTAACAGCAGTGCGACGCTGACTGTTGCCAACAATCCATCTTGCGATGACAACGGAAACTCGGGCGGACAGTATCGCACCAAACCAGAAAGAACGTTCTCATTGTATCCGAATCCGGCTCAAAGCGGAACGGTCAATGTTGTGCTTCCGGTCGGTGATGTTGCATATGAATTGATCATCATCAATCAAATCGGACAACTGGTCTTCTCACAATCTATCAATGAGGGGCAGCGTACCCAAAAGCTAGATTTACAGGACCTGCCTTATGGCATCTATTCGGTGGTTTTGCGACACCAGGACCAGCAGTGGGTGAAAAAATTGCTTATCCAGCGATAACATTCAAGATTCACGACCCAGAAGGTGCAAACAAATTTGTTTGTACCTTCTGGCATGTTTCGCCTATTGCCACTTTTGCTGTTGGTTATTCTCTTTTCCTGTCATTCAAGCCGCAATGAAGACGTACGACCCAATGTCATTCTCATCATGGCTGACGACATGGGCTACGAATGCCTTGGTAGTTATGGTGGCCTCTCCTACCCTACTCCGCACCTGGATTCCCTGGCTGCTCATGGTTTGCGGATCAGCCATTGCATTTCGCAACCACTTTGCACCCCATCACGCGTCAAAATCATGACCGGGCAATCCAATCTCGATAATTACGAAGCATTTGGGTATTTGGGCGATCGGGAACATACGATCGGACACCTTATGGAGGAAGCGGGATATGCGACTGGCATCGTTGGGAAATGGCAACTGAATGGGCTGGCATATAAAGATCGTTTTCCCAATTGGCAGGATTCTCTTCGGCCACAATCCTTCGGCTTTCAGGAGTCATGCCTGTGGCAACTGACCCATCTGCGAAGGGAAGGAGAACGATATGCTTTTCCTCTGATTCAAGAAAATGGGGAGGTCCTGAATCGTAAAAAAGTGCACTACGGGCCTGATGTGTTTGCTGATTTCGCAGTCGATTTCATCGATCGTCATGCCCATGAACCATTCTTTCTCTATTATCCAATGGTTCTTGTACACGATCCTTTTGTCCCTACACCAACTTCCCAAAATTGGGACGACAAATCACTGCGTTACCAAAAGGATATCTCCTACTTCAGAGAAATGGTGTCTTACACCGATCAGATTGTCGGACAAATCATCGAGGAACTCAAGCGCCAGGACTTGTTTGACAACACCATCCTGATTTTTACCGGAGACAATGGTACCCATCCTTCCATCACCAGCCAGACTACACATGGTCCTGTCAAGGGAGGAAAAGGGTGCATGACCGATGCTGGTACCCGTGTTCCACTCATCATCTCCTGGCCAGTCCATTTGACAAATGAGACTGTCTGGGAAGGTTTGATTTCCTTTGCTGACTTCTATCCGACCTTAGCGGAATTGGTTCAGGCAGCGAGTGATGCCCAGGGCATGAGCTTTTTACCCTTGTTGCAAAACAAAGATTTTCAGGGGCGAAAAAGCCTGATGGTTCATTACGATCCACGTTGGAGCGAATCGGTCAATCAGTATCGGGGAACATTCATCCGGAATTTACAGTACAAATGCTATGCTGACGGCCGCTTTTACGATCTGGAACAGGATGTCCTGGAAGAACAACCAATTGATCCTCTTAAGCTGAATGCCGAGCAAGAAGCCATTTTCAGGACCTTTCAGGAAGGCTTTTCCCAATTAAAGCATTCCCCGAACCGCGTAACTTCTCCAAACTAAGTAGGATCAGGCTGCATCACTTCGTCAAATACAACCTGATGAATCAACAGTTCCTCTCCTGAGACAATGTTCCGGCTCGGCAGACCACATGCATCACATTTAAACAAATATTGCCTTACGGTGGTAAGGGCTCCACAACTTTCACAATGCACCTTAATGGGAACCAATTCCGTTTCCAGTTTTACGGCCTGAAATTTTGGATGCTCCTGTTGGTAAGCCGTGAAAGCATTTTGGAGGAGGATCGGCTCCACATTGGCCAGCATGCCAATTTTTATTCTGACTGTCTGCAGTCGACGCAACTCTTCTTCCGAAAATTCGGGTTCCAGGGATGCGAAAATGTTCCGCACCAATGATAATTCATGCATCAGCGGTCTCTTTGGCAATCACTTCACGCAGGTGATTGAGGTTCTCGATATGCTGCAGGGCTTCAGTGTGCAAATCCTGGTCTTCGACCAGGGTGAATATTTCTTCAGCTTTGCTGACCATGTCATCGATGCGTGCATCGTGAAAACTATCAGGATCATTGCCCGCATTCCAGGCTGCGGCCAGATAATTCAGCAAGCTGATTGCACGTTCGTAAGGCCAGGCACTGCTACGGACACTGAGGGCTTCCTCATAAAAGTGCATGGCCTTGACAAAATTATCGGAATGGATGGCCTTGGGGAAACGCATATAAGCATTGGCAAAATTGTTGCAAATGCTGCCATATTCGTATGGGTAAGATTCTTTGGTGTAAAAATCGAGCGCCTCCTGGAAAGAAGCTGAAGCAATACCTGCCCAGATGCCTCTTTTCTTGTTTTCATCTGGAATTTCGGCATACAACACTCCCAATTTGTGGTGAATATCCGCGAAACTTTGCGGATGCTGCTCTTTGGTAAAGGTGTAAAGGGCTTTTTGGTAGCTCTCAATGGCTGGACGATAGAATTGTGGATTGTCATTTTGTGCCCAGGTACCCAATAAAATCCCTTTCTGTACCAAGGCACTGGCAGTCAATTCATGTAAGCCTTCTTCATCAAATATGGCAATGGCGCGCTGAATGTAGCCCAAAGCCTCTGCATAGCTTTCAGATACATTGGCCAACTGACAGGCATCTTGCAAGAGCATAGCCACCTGGAGCAAATTGTCCCTCTCTTCGAACCAAGTCAGGCAGGACCAGAGTTTTTGCTTTAGGCTTTCCAAAAGCACGCCATCAATCGGTGCCTGCAATTGACTCATTCCCAATTTCAGGTCCAGCAATTGGAGCGATTTACGGGCTGTCTCTGATTGTGTTCCATTGATTGCTTTCTGAATAAGCTTTTCAGCCTCAACAATCTTCCCCTGATCTAACCAAAGCGTCCCCAATTCTCGGGCAGTAAACGCAAAAGCATCCCCATCGGGGGCCAATTCCAAGGCCGCCAAATAGTATTGTTCAGGAGATTTGGTTCTAATTATGGGTTGGTGCAGTCCATAATGAAGCGTGACTGCCTGATTGTGTTGTGCGTGATAGTTCGTCTCTGCTGGAGTCAGTTCTTGAAAGGGAATTCCATATTTCAGCCGATTTTGTAAATCGATCGAATCAAGAATACGCTCATCCTGAAGATAAAACCAGGCTCTGCGATCATTTTCCAACAGATGAAAGATGATTCCCAGGAGCACATTAGGCGTCCAGTGGATCTGATTGGATAGCAAAATTGGGGGACGTAGCTGTTCCCAGTCCAGGGGCAAGCTTGGTTTTCCATCCAGAAAAATGATATCCATGGCGGACGGACTCGCGCCTGGATCTTCGATTGCCTGCAGGCTAACCAACTCATCCAGTCGGTCTTCCTGGGCGATACAGGCCTCAATCTCAGTATGGAGTTCAGTTGAGGCAAATATGGTAATCATCTTGTTTTCGTTTAAGGGTTCCACGTGGGTCTTTGCGGATTCCGCGCTGGAAAATTTGAGCAAATTGTTCAGCTTTTTTCTTCGAGTGGTAGTGATCGATTCTCCGCACCACGATTTTGAGTGGTTCATGGATAGAGATAAAGATCATCGATACATGCCATCGACCGGCCATTTCCTGAATGAGATAGCTAACCTCCGTTTCCTGCATCCATTGCTCATCTAGCAGAAGTGTGAGATCAGCTTCATCACCACAAGCTTCTGCTGTGATCTTGCGGGGAATATCAGGATCAATCTCCATTGCTGCTAGCTGAGATATACTTTCAGAATGAGGCTTTTTTCCAAAAACTCATACTGAAGGGGACGATCCACATCATCCAAATCATGATCAATTAGCAGTTCATGCAGGGCAAGCCCCTTATCTCCACGCAAGTTCCGGTCTTTGAGCAGATGTTGAGTGCATTCGTGCATTTTTGCAAAAAAAGGACTGGATACCGGTGCGAGCAACAGATAGCCTTTTTCAGGATAAGCCGTCATATACACATTTTGTACGGCTTCTTGCCAGTTCGACATTAGCTGCGCATCCAGACAAAGATGACTGGACTTCAGACACACCCCTGTCTGAGTGGTTGCGGATTTGGGCGGAATATGTTTCCTGGGAATGATCATATAAACCGATCCTTAATCTGTTGGCTGCAAGAGAAAAAGATCGTGCATAATTTTCTCAACCAATTCCATCCCACCTTTCTTCGCCGCTTCCGTCATCTCAGTGTTGAAGCGGGTCTGATCAATTGCGACCAGATAGACATCAATATCAGGGGTGAGTTCGCCGGGAAAAATCTTTTTCGCGTAACTCAGGGCCTGATCCCATTTCAAACTATGGAGAAAAACCAGGGGATCATCCTGTACCTGGGCATCAATCTCAGATGCAGGCAATTTGTATAAGGTTCCTACGGCTTCTCCAGTATTGATGACGGCGTCAACCAAGATGATTTTCTCCCGGCCCTGCAGACGATATAAAATCTCAAAAGCGGAAGTCCCCATGTCGAGGATTTCGATATTGGGGTCGTCGATCCGTTTCTGGAGTTCTTCGATGACGAAGATACCAACGCCGTCGTCCTCCCGAACCGGATTACCAAACCCAAGTATGCTGATTTTTTGCATAAAAAAAGAGATGTGGAAGCATTGTAAACAATGCTTCCAGATATTCATTTCTACGAATCTTAGAGTTTAAACTTGGCCAGTTGCTTGCCACTTTTTTCATCGTGGGCATGCACCGTACACACCAGACAGCTGTCGAAGGAGCGTGCCACCAGGCCAACTTCTACCGGATCATGTGGATCTTCGATTTCGGTCCCTTCAAGAGCGGCCTCAATCGGTCCCGAATTGTCATTGTTGTCGTTCGGTCCTACATTCCAGGTCGTCGGAGCAATGATCTGGTAATTTTCAATCACACCATCTTTGATCTTGATCCAGTGGGCCAGGGCACCGCGTGCAGCTTCGGTTGCGCCCCATCCTATGCCATCTTTCTCCTCTGGTTTGATATAAAAAGGTTCATCCAGGTTGACTTGCGACAGCCAATCATTGATCAAGGTATAGAGTCTTGGTGCTTCGTGTACACGTGCCAATACCCGGGTAAAGACGCTTGGCCCCATCTCTTTCATGATATCGCCAAAGAGTGGGTCTTTGATTTGATGGTCAAGATTGGCGGGATTGGCGGCCATAATCACTCGGGCCAACGGACCGGCTTCAGCCGGATGCTCCATGAAGCGAGGTGCTTTTGCCCAGGAGTATTTGCCGGTAAAATCTGTTTCTTCCAAAACCGAAGAGTTGGAAGAGCCCATTGGCGCAGGCTGATCAAATGGGTGCAGCGCATCTGCCTGATTTTCATACCAGGCATGTTTTAC
>JBCBZF010000410.1:0-5968 GCA_039815525.1 Bacteroidota bacterium
ACTGCGGATCCAAGCCCATGGCCGCGATCGGAAAGCCGTCGGCATTGACCACACGGACCCGCCCCACATGATCGCTACCATTGCAGAGGAGAATGAAAAAGAGTTCCCGGTCCAGCCCGGGCGTGCGATCCCGCCCAATCAGGGTCAGGTAGCGTCCGGTAGGCGAGACATCTCCGGCAAAAAAATCATAGGTGGTATCAATGCTGCTGCTCAAATCAGCCACGACGGAGACCTGGCCGTCCCCGTCCATCCGCATGAGGTTCCAATTGTCCTGGTCCAGCCCGTAGAGAACCTGATCGATGATTCGATAGCCAATGGGTGCAATGTGTACGTCAGCCATGGCGAGGGTATCCCAGTTGAGACGGTCTGGATTAAACTGAATGATCGCCGTCGGATCATCTGCATCCGCGGCGTGCGTCAAAAACAAATCTCCATTACAATCAATTGGCTGCTGTCCCTGAAGCCTCGTTGTTCCGAGGAGGAAAAACAATGTGAACAGGGCGCCGCACGTGATTGCCAGGGAGAATGATTTCATGTTTCTTGCTTTGGCTTTGGTTTAGACTTGGGGGGTAGCTTTTTACTTACCCGTAGATCCGTCATGATCACTTTCACCTCTGCTTCATCCGCCAGGATGGAAATCCGACGATTGCCGTCGACTCGAACATAGGCTTTCCCTTTGTTGGGATGCTCAACCGTGATGAATCCCTCCCCAAACCAATCTTCCATGAGCTCTTTTACGTCTTCATGCAAGACCTCTACACTTTGCTCCTTGTTCCAGGGAGACCAACCATCATAAAACACCCGAACCGGTAGCTCATAGATTTGGTCTTCGTGAAAACGCGGATAGAAAGTCATCCGGCCCGGAAAATTCAGTTCTTTGGGGCGGTACTCAACTGCATTGTTGGCCGGGGTTTGGCGAAGCAATTCTTCTTTATTGAGCTCCCAGCACTTATCATAGAACTCTTTGGAAGTCATGCCCAGTTCAAATCCCAGAAAGAGATCATTGACCACTTTCCCACTTGCCAATTCTTCATCTTCCAACTTTTGGTACTCAGACTTCACATAGCAAGCGGGGAGAGAGAGAAGCAAAAAACTACTCAGGCACAGAATATTCAGATATAGCTTTCTCATTGTCAAGCACTTATCTTTATTCATATTCAAACCAGCGGATGGGTTGGTTGTTCATCGCCACCAGGATTTTCTCTCGTCCGTTGACCTTCACAGCCTGCATATCGCGCACTTCTCCTTTAAGGAAAAAGCCAGACTGTCCAGGTTTCACCGGCAGGAAATCACCTTTCCCATTGCCTCGCAGGTATACTCCATAATTGGCGTCATAAATGCCGACTTCCGGCTTGGCCCGATGAAAATTCCCGCCCAGCAGGATATCAAGCTGGCCATCTTTGTCAAAGTCCTGAACCATTAATCCATAAACTGGAGAAAGCTGCGCTTCGACGGGCAAGCTTTTCAAGCTAAATTGCCCATTTCCATCATTGATCAACAGAGAAGATTCTGTATTGTAAACCTCCAGCTTGATAGCTTTTTCGAGTTGCTGGGGAGTAAAAATATCAGTGATGGTTTGCTCAACGTAGTTTTCGTATTTGATGTACTTGCGATTCAGGCCCGGCATTTGTTTGACCAAATCATGACGCAGCGCCAGTGGATAGGAACCTTCGCCATTGTAGACACAAACCACTTGCTCAGGTGTGCCATTCTGATCAAAGTCATTGATATACATACTGACTGGCTTCTCTGGTGAGGCTTTGAAGCGCGTATTGCGGCCGTGGTTCCCCACCACAAAATCAATGTCGCCATCCCTATCAAAATCACCAGCTTTCATGCAATTCCAATAGCCGCTGGAATAAGCCAGCCCCGGCTGTTCGGACCGACTCAGTTTGCCATTTTCATTCTTAAAAACCGTGATCGGCATCCATTCCCCAATCACAATCAAATCCGGATCGTTGTCCTGATCAATGTCCTCCCAATAAGCGTCGGTGATCATGCCCAGTTTGGCCATGTCAGGCACCACACTGGCTGTTACATTGGTAAATTTTCCTTTACCATCATTGTTGAGAATGTTGCCGTGGACCGGGAAGCCATACAGGCCCGGAACCAAACGAATGCCCACAAAAAGGTCCAGATCGCCATCCTGGTCATAGTCTGCGGCATCTACACAAGATGAACTGGCGAAACCAGGCATCCCAAATGCTCTGCCAGGCAGGGTTTGCTTGTCCTTTTGGAAGCTGCCAGAGCCATTGTTAAGATACAAACGGTCGATCAAACCGATTGACTGAGAGGAAAACTCATTGCCACCAGAGGCCACATACAAATCCTGGTCGCCATCACCATCAGCATCGAAAAAGAGACATTCAATGTCTTCAGAGGCTTTATCCTCCTCAAAAATTGCTTCATTGCTGATGCGAAAACGCCCATTTGCCTGCTGAATCATCAACTTACCGGCATAACCAGCCGAACCACCAATGTAAAAGTCTTCGCGACCATCAGCATTGACATCGGCCACGGCTACTTTGGGTCCTTCTGAGGAGATCATGTGATAGATCAAGCGATCCCGGTCAAAGTCCTGATAGCCATTTTCTTTGTGTGCGACCGTGGTGATTTGGTTACTCACATCAGCGAATATCTTGTCTCCGCTATCTTGGTTCTCCTGCATGTCCAGTGATTTTCCTTCCGCAATGGAAAGAGAAAGCAATTGGTCTGTTTTTACATCCTTCAGGAGTGTGTAGGTATCATTGGGCCAACGGATCAAAACAGTATCTACTTTTTCTAATTCCCCCAAACCAAGGTGCGGACGCTGATCCATGGTAGATTGGAATCCACGTACTGGCATGTGTTCCATGAAAAACGCCTGTCCCTGGTGTCGCACCGCAATCTGGGTTCCCAGAGCATATTGATTTTGCCCTTCACCCTTCAATTCAAATTGGAGATAGTGTCGATCCGGGTATTTGGTGGTGGCAGAAGAACGCATGACAAAAGGTGCCATGTTGACATTGTTGATGATCAAATCAAGGTCACCATCATTGTCAAGGTCGCCATAGGCGGTCCCGTTGGAATGACTGGGTATACCCAACCCCCATTCGTCTGCTTTATTTTCAAAGGCAAGATTCCCTTCATTCGAAAACGCATAATTGGGAATGCGCGTGGTAGGAATCGCATTGATCAATTCTTCGAAATCGACGCCTTCCTTTGAAACGATGCGCGCCGCAGTGTAGGGATTACCGATGTAGTGGAGAAAATCCTGATCGGTCAGGTCCTGGTATATACCATTGGCAACAAAGATATCCTTCCGGCCATTGTTATCCAGGTCTGTGATGAGTGCTCCCCAACTCCAGTCAGTCGCATGCACACCCAACATGCGGCCAATCTCGCTAAAGGTTACATTCCCTTCTGGATCAGATGGGCCATTGTTGAGTTGGAGGACATTGCGGGTAAACTGATGGTAATAGCCGTTTTTGAGATTTGCCTGGTATTTGTTCCAATCTTCAAAGGTGGTTTTGGTTTTCATCCGGGCATCTCCTTCCGGCAACATATCAGTTACAAATACTTCCGGGTAGCCATCATTGTTGATGTCGGCCATATCTGCCCCCATAGAAGCGGCGCTGATTTCGCGCATGCTTTCTTCCAGAGTTTCGCTGAAAGTCCCATCCTGATTATTGATGTAGAGATAGTCTCTTTCGAAAAAGTCATTGGAAACGTAGATATCCTGCCAGCCGTCGCGGTTGACATCGCCAACGGTTACGCCTAAGCCAAAGCCAATGATGGATCCATAAATACCGGCTTCTTCACTGATGTCAGTAAAGCGGCCATTGTCATTGCGGTACAATTTATTTCCACCCAGCGAATCTCTTTTGCTGCGTTCTTCTTTTCGCAGGTCAAACTCACCAATGGGACGAAAAGAGTTATTCAACAGATAACAGTCCAGGTCGCCGTCTTTGTCCATGTCAAAAAAGGCGGCATGGGTTGAAAAGCCCTTGTCATCAATGTTCCATTGGTTGGCCTGCTCAGAAAAAGTCAGATCACCATTGTTGATAAAGAGTTCGTTGTAGCGATGTTCACCAGCTGGATTACCAGATTTGCAGACATATATGTCCAACCATCCGTCCCCATTCACATCCGCCATGCTGACCCCAGTTGACCAGACCCCTTCGCAGGCGACGCCTGCCTGGTCTGTAATGTCTTCAAACTGGAAATTGCCTTTGTTCAGGTATAGGCGATTGGACACCATATTTCCGCTGAAATAGACATCGATCAGCCCATCATTGTTGACGTCTCCCAATGCCACACCCCCACCATTGTAGAAGTTACGGTAGGTATACACATTAAATTCCTGATTGTAGCTCAGGTCGTTTTGAAAGTCAATGCCGGTTTCGCTGGCCGGCAGGCTGGTGAAAAGTGTGCTTTGCGATTCGACCGGTGCGGGGCTGTTGCAGGCGGAGGCTGCCAACATGATCCCGAGAAGTATCACGCAATGCTGTTTCATCGTGTAGTGGTTTGATTCAGGACGAAGGGATCGATCTTATCCGCTCGTCAAAATGAAAATATGAGAGAAAAAGAAAGCAAGCAACTGAGTTACTTGCTTTCTTATTTCTGTTATGGAAACAACGATTAGTTATAACCAGGGTTCTGTGTCAGATTCGGGTTCGCATCAATCTGCGCACGTGGAATCGGGAAGATCTCTTTGGTTTCGTCAGAAGCGGGTTTGAACTCCCACTCATCACCATAGACCCCAAAGCGGATCAGATCCTGACGGCGCCATGCTTCAGCAAACATCTCGCGTCCGCGCTCAGCGAGGAGCGTTTCAGCAGTCAGGTCTGCAAAAGGATCAACACCTGCACGTACACGGATTTCGTTTACCAGTGCCAACGCTTCAGCAGAACCAGCGTTCATACGCCACATAGCTTCTGCCTGAATCAGCAGGATGTCTGCGTAACGGAAAATCGGTACATCGTTGCTCAAGTCCTGAGTCGCACCAGTGGCAAACTCGTACTTACCAATCCGGGCACCAGCCTGACGCAGGGCGTTGGGGAAGTGCTCGTTGATTTCAGGGGTAAAGTTTACCTGTACACCATCTGCATCAAAAGGCTTGGTTGGATCGTTTGGATCTGCCTGCTCGAATCCATCGTCACCCAGAGGCTGACCAGCAGCGTCAAGCTGAGGACCAACGATGAAGCTACCACGACGAACATCATTCTCTTCGAAAGAGTTGTAGAACTCCTGCAGAGAACAGTAACCATTCCAAGGCTGAGCCGTCAGGTTGAAAGTGTTCTGGCTGGAGTAGTGCAGGGTACGCATAACCAGGTTATGACCAGTTGCGAATACCTGATCGTAAGGGATCACAAAGATGTTCTCACCAGATCCACTGTTTTCAGTTTGGAAGTTGGTGAAGAAGCTGCTTTCCAGACGATAGTTACCAGAGTTTACGATTGCGGCTGCATTGTCAGCTGCTTTCTGCCACTGTGGTGTGCCAGTATACACCTCAGCGTTGAGGTACAGTTTGGCGAGGATCGCATGTGCGGTCCACTTATTGATCCGTGCATAAGTTGCACCACTTACATCTTCTGTCAGCAGGTCAACTGTTGCCGTCAACTCATTCTCAATGAAGTTGTAGATTTCTTCACGAGTAGCGTTGTTTGGCGCAAAGTCAGCAGGCACGTCAAAACGGTCTACCAACGGCACATTACCGTAAGAATCCAGCAGCCCCATGTAGAACATGGCACGCAGTACACGCAGCTCAGCAATAAAAGCTTCAGAACCGGGTGCGTTCAATTCTTCAAATTGGAAGATCAGACGGTTGGTGGTGTTTACCCCACCGAAGAGGAAGTTCCAGGCACCATTGATGATTGGATCATCAGGCTGGTACTCGTGGCGGTGCAGGCGAATCCAGTGTCCGCCATCAAACCAGTCCTGACCACGCTGAGGTACGATCATCGCGTCAGTGGTAACTTCCTGGGAA
>JBCBZF010000929.1:0-2930 GCA_039815525.1 Bacteroidota bacterium
CCATAGGACCTGAAAATCATCCGCCAGGCAATTGCCCCGCTGAGAATCGTCAGGATCACCAGGGTGAGCCCAATTTTTTTCCACATTTGCTGAGTCGTTTTCTTCAATGATCTGTACAATTTTACGGGAGAATGTCATTGAAGTCTGTCGGCTAGCTTACCTCAGGCCGGGCTTTTTTGGTCGGGTGTTTGACAAAGGAGAGAAAGGCTGGCAAAAATGGCTTGACGAAAGCATTTAACGATGCCAGATTTTTCGAATGACTTTCTGGTCGCCTACTCCCAGATGCAACAAATAAAGGCCCTCAGGCAAGCGATTCAGATCCTGATAGAAGATGTGTTCACCTGCTGATAACATTTCCTCTCTGATCCTACTGATGGTTTTTCCCTGAAAATCGGTAAGGTAAAATTGAACCTCACTTCTCTCTGACAGATTGAGCCAAATCGAAAGCTGTTCCCGGGCAGGATTCGGCCCTACCCGCAGAGCAAATTGTCCAGCCAGATCATTGTCCACATTCAAAATCGGATCGCCCCAACTTCCGGTACTTTTGTGGTAGTACACAACTTCTTCTTCGTAAAGGATTCCCTCCCAATCCCGGTGTTGCCAGACATTCCCTAAACCTTCAAGATACACCATCAAGCCACCCGTACTTGCAGAAGGCCTGTGATTCAGGCAGCTGTCAGAGCCATTTTGCCAATATAGAACCCCTTTATTGGCTTTCGGAGCCAATCGGGCAATACAACCGTAAACCTCATTGTAAGCAGAATAGCGGAGGTCGCCTACGCCTCCAACGACCGAATACGTCTGCCAGGGAAAACGTGATTCAATGAGGCTGGCAAGCATAGCGGTGGTAAAAGTCCAATCGAGTGTGTCAACCTCATGATATACCTGAGGATCATTGGGAACAATATCAGTTCGTGCGCGCCTGATTTGATAGAAAAGGCTGTCTTGACCGCCCGACCAGGATTTGGTAATAACCCGATAATCCCAGATCGAGCAGTAAGTCGGATACGAAAACTCAATGTAGGTCTGGAAATGATCTCCTACTGCTAAGTTGTAGGCTTCGCCATACGTCATCAGCCCCCTTGGGGTAAGGGAATACAGATTGGTGTCTTCTGGAAATCTTCCCCATGGCAAGCATTGCACAAATCCATGGTGCTTACTCAATTTGATCTTGACCGAACTGATTGGGTGAGCGGGAATAGGGATTCCATTTGGATCGAGCACTGAAATCCCGATGGTGGCAACGGAATCAGATACATCCAGAAAGCTTTCATTGTTAAGAGTGTTTACCAATGCCATATACTTTCTGCCACCGGTATCCACTGCCATTTCCCAGCTTTGCCCGCTTGATAAATGGGTTGGGAAACGTATCGGCCAACCATCTTTCGCATAAAAAATGGTCATACTATCCAATACCAGAACCGAATCGCCCATCCAGGATACAGCATACGGATTGGCAACAGGGTATGAGAATGGACTATCCGGTGGACAATGATCACTATCATGTTCCATAATATGGTATCCCCGGTACATATTGGAATCGTTGGGACTGATACCGGTTTGGCCCATTGTAAATAAGTCGGTCCCTTGTCGATAGATCCGTGTGCTATCAGGATAAAAAGCCTGATAATGCTGCGCTTGGACCCTTAATCCACAGATCAGAAAACCGAATAAGATCAGATAAGGTGCTTTCATAGGTTTGTTGGCTGGATGAGTGTGAATGGAACTACAGCTTCATGATTTTCTGCGAAAAGCGGCGGCCGTCTATCGCTTCGGTTTGGAGTAGATATACCCCATCCGGCATGTCAGATAGATTTACGTCAGTGCGCATGTCTGATATGAACGCACTTTTTATCCTTATCCCCGTCAGATGAGACAATGAATAGCTTTTCAGGATCAGACCCTCCGATTCGATGATCAGATGCTCTCGCACCGGATTGGGATAAACCTGCACGTGGGCTTCCAGAAACAGAGGAGTGGCATTGGTAGTAAAGCAGCTAGAAGGATTCTGAGGGTATTGGAGGCTATTGCTTTCGTAAAAGCACAGGAGGTTCTCAAAATAATCCGTCCCGCAGACCTGGGGATGCGTGATCAGGCCGCCTCCCATTACACTGCCGATTCCCTCTATCCAGGTTTGGAAGACATCAAATTCGGTACGCATCACCATTCTCTTTCGATCACTCCCATCATTGAGTTGCACGGAATCTATGGCATCCACAATCAGCACACATTCGGAGGAAAACAATGGCACCCGAATGCTGTCTCCCACTACCAGACCAAAGTCATACAATAGATATTCAGCAGCATTTGCTTTTTTCAGGTACACTTTCTGCGAATCCTGTCTGATCAACTGGTCAATGAACTCCCAACTTGAACTCAAAGTATCTTCTGCATAATAGACTTTGTGCCAGCTGACATTGCTGATCACGCTGTCTTCACCGATCCGAATGGAATAGAAGTAAGGATTGGGGGCAAGATTGAAGCCTTCGTAGTTCCATTGATTGTCTTCCTGAACCATTTGCTGGGCCAGGCCAGACAATTGCCCAAAGACTATCAGGAAACATATAGCCATGTTTCGGACGAAAGTTGTAATGTGTGTCATGACTTTTTGTAAAAGACACGGAGAAAAAGCGACGGAAGTTTGTCTCAGTAGGCTGACCACTTTTGAATTTTTTTCACAATCGACTCATCCCCAACTGAAATATGTAAAAAATAAACGCCGGCAGGAAGGTCGGTCATAGCTTGCAGAAGTTGATGTGAGCCAGCATGCAGTAAGCCAGCACGCTGTGATCGCACTTTTTTCCCCTGAAGATCCAACAATTGAATATGAACCTGCGTGGCGTTTGTTAAGTCAAAAAATACATTCAATTCATCTTCCACCGGATTGGGACCAATCCGCAGCTCAATCTCATCCTCAAAGTCTTCTTCAA
>JBCBZF010000345.1:0-6525 GCA_039815525.1 Bacteroidota bacterium
AAGCAAAGCGTGGAGGTCTGAAAACTGATGATGCGAAATCTCCCCGTTCTGATAGCGCAATAGTTTAGATTGGTCCCGCGCTTCCAGAGGGTGCTGGGCGATTCTGGCCTCCGGCAGATTGTAATGATAATCTGACAAACGGATCTCTTCTGGTCTCATGCAGACAAAATTGGGTCTAAAACTGCAATCAAATGATCGACTTCTTCCAGGCTATTGTAATGTACCAGACTGACCCGTATTACGCCATTCTGCGCTTCCAGTCCAAGGCTCTGAATAAGCTTTTTTGCATAAAAATCGCCGAAACGAATGCCGATTTTGTGCTCATCAACCTGTCGGACAATCTCATCGCTTTTTATCCCTTCCTTGACAAAAGAGATGGTTGGGACCCGCTTGTCCGGATCACTGCTGCTTTCGCCAATGATGCGCACCCCTTCTTTGTGTCGCAAAAAGGCCAACAACTTTTCACCCAATGCGACTTCATGATCAGAAAAGAGAGCAAATACCTTGACCATTTTGGTGCGTAAGTCATCTCCAACTGCATGCAGCGCCGGATGTTTTTCATACACATCCTCGATATAATCCACCAAACCCAGCATCCCATAGCAAAATTCAAAGTTGACATTGCCAGGCTGGAATTTGTAAGGAATGTTTTCACCGGTGATGAAGTAATGATTGATGCCCGGGAGATTGACCAACAAATCGCGTTTGCCCCACATGATGGCGTAGTGTGGACCATAAACTTTGTAGTAGCTGAAGACATAAAAGTCCACGCCTAAGTCCTGAACATCTACTAAGCGGTGGGGCGCATGTGCAACCCCATCTACACAGATCAGAGCATTTTGACGATGAACAAATTCCGCAATCTCTTTGACTGGATTGAGGGTGCCGAGAATATTGGAGGTATGGGTAATGGCCACCAGACGGGTCCGCTCATTCATCAACTTTGTGAGATCATCCAGTTCAAAACGCAGTGTCTCCGGATTGACCTCCCAGACCCGAACCTTGATGCCTTGTTCCTGTAAATCCATCCAGGGACTCACATTGGCTTCATGGTCAGAATTGGAGACAATGATTTCATCGCCGGGCTGAAATTTTTTCCCCAGGCTGATGGACAAAATGCGCAGAAGCAAAGTCGTAGAACCGCCCATTACCAACTCTGATGGATCTGGTGCATTGATGAAAGTCGCCATGGCTTGGGTGGCTTCGGCGACACGTTGTCCGGCCAATTGGGAGGTATGGTAAGATGCGCCATGTTGGACATCGGAGGTGAGGAGGTATTCGCTGATGCGGTCGACGACCGTTTTGAGGGTTTGCGAGCCGCCGGCATTGTCCATGAAAGTCCATTCTCCGGCCAAAGCAGGGAAGTGGCTGCGTACAAGATCCAGATTCAGTTGGGGCATGTCGATGAAGGGATTGATTTGACATGCAAAGAAAAGGAATTCGGGATGGAAAAGATATTCCCAGAAGGAGAGAAATTGCTAGCTCTTCATTTGTTGATCAACTTCTTTTTTCAAAAGTGGAAGTTCCTGATGAATGCTGAGCCAGATTGTCTCTGGATTGTAGGCATCATATTGATGAACAATTGTATTGCGTCGATTGATCATTTGATCTCCAACTGAAAAATGTATGCCAGATCGCTGAAGTTTTAGCAGCGCTTCTCCGATGATCATTAACATCCTTTCGACGGCTGCACGTGTTTTGGCATCTGCTTCGAATGCTTCATACGTGTCAACTCCGTTCAGAAAATGATTGAGAATTGTATGAATCGCGCTTGAAATATCATACAGATACTTCTTGTCTATCCTTGTCATAAAGAAGCACTTTGGTCTCTTCAATCTCTTCGATGAAAAAAGGATTTTTAAGACTGGGATAATGAATCAAGTCTATTTTTCTTCCTGTGAACAAAGCAGACAGTTTTCTGATCAATCCATCTAAGTTATTGAGATAGAGATCATCTGGAATGGCAGGTCGATCAAATTCATATAGCAGATCAACATCTGAATTCTCGTTGAAATCTCTGGTGAGGACAGACCCAATTGCCCAAAGCTTTTTGACCTTGTGTTTTTGACACAAAACACGAAGTGCTGCTACCTTTTCCTGCAGATATTCAGTTGGTATGTTGGTTGCTGGCTTCACGTATCAAAAAATACGAAAAAAAGTCTAGAGTGTTAAAATTGGGAGACTCCGCCAAACACGAAGCCTCCCAATCAATTTACTGATTCTTCTCCTCCTTCTTCGGCAACATGATCACATCTGCCTGTTTCTCTTTCACCATTTGGTTAAAGGCCGGGATATCTTTGGCACGAATCTCTTCCCATTTGCTGAGTTCGCCGTCAATCGCACTGCTCACTTCATTCATGAAGTTTTTGGATTGTTCGGTCGGGGCAAAATTACCCACGGCATTCAGGGCACCAAGGTGGGCCAGTTTATTGTTGAGGCGAATGGGGAAGTTCAATGGATCCTGACGGCTACGGTTTTTGGTCTGATACAATGCCTTTTCGACTACCCCCATCTTTTTGATCAGGGCCTTTCCCGCATCAACGACATCTTTCCATTCTTCCTCATCCTTTACCCGGTCGGTAAAGCTGCTGACCTGCTTTTTGACATCGCGCATGTCAATGATTGCCTGATGTGTTTCCGTCAATTTATCCCGTACACCGATGAGGAAATCGAACTGATCCTGCAAGTCTTTCGCGGTCGCAGTTGAGCGCGGATCGGCCAGAATCTGAAACTTTTGCTGCTGGCTTTCTTCTCCAACCGTCAGTTTGACAATGTACTCACCCGGAACCGCCCTTGGCCCGCTGGTCTGTCCCCACCAGAGAATCATCCCATCAAAGGTTTTGGCGCCTTCAAATTGCATGTCCCAGATAAAGCGGTTCATGCCTTCTTCCAGCTTGAGCTTTTTATTTTTTTCTTTGGCTTTGGTCGAAAAAGAGTTGATCATGTCTCCATCCGCTTCATGAAAACTCAGGCTTACCTCAACTGAATCAGCGGGTGTTTCATTCATGAGGAAATGAACCATGACACCTCCCGGATGATTGCGTCCGGCGGTCCGCGGCTGTCTTAGGGAAGAACGGCCCATCCGATAGCTATCTATTGGTTGGTAGAGATGCTGTTTTGCGGAAGATACAGATTCGCTTAACTGATGCAGCGGGGTCAGATCATCAATGAGCCAGAGACTGCGGCCCTGGGTCGCAACCACCAGATTGTCATTTTTGATGGCAAGGTCTGTAATCGGAACAATGGGCAGATTCAACTGGAAAGGCTTCCAACTGGCGCCGTCGTCAAACGAAATGTACATACCAGTTTCCGTTCCGGCATAGAGCAAGCCTTTGCGCTTCGGATCAGCCCGCAATACACGGGTGAAATGATTCTCATCGATCCCGTTGACTATTTTTATCCAGGTCTTACCATAGTCATTGGTTTTGTACAAATAGGGAGTATAGTCGCCCAGTTTGTAGCGGGTACCGGCCACATAGGCACTGCCTTTTTCAAATGGATCAACATCAATGCTGTTGATCATGGTCCATTCGGGCATATCCGGTGGCGTAACGTTCTCCCAGTTTTTGCCACCATCTTTGGTCACATGCAGCAAACCATCATCTGAGCCTGCCCAAATCAGTCCTTCTTCCAAGGGTGATTCCGTGGCGGCGAAGATGGTACAGTAATATTCTACACCGGTATTGTCCTGAGTAATGGGACCACCTGATGAAACCAACTTTGCAGAGTCATTGCGGGTCAGGTCAGGGCTGATGATTTCCCAGCTCTGCCCCTCATTGGTGCTCATGTGGAGATGGTTGGAGGCCACATAGAGTTTGTTCTTGTCATGGGGGGAGAAAAAGATGGGGAAATTCCACTGGAAGCGATACTTCATGCCTTCGGCACCATAGCCCATCGGATTGTCCGGCCATACGTTGACGGCACGCCTTTCATTGGTGCGATGATTGATACGGGTCAGAAAGCCACCGTAGCTACCGCCATAAACAATGTCATTGTCTTTCGGGTCGGGTGCGATGTGGGCACTTTCTCCCCCAGCGGTTGACTCCCAATGGCGCTCACTGATGCTGCCGCCATCGACACGATGCATGATACGCACGGTTGAGTTATCCTGTTGGGCGGCGTAGATCCGATATGGAAAATGATCGTCAGTGGTCACCCGGTAAAACTGCGATGTTGGCTGGTTGTAATAGGTAGACCAATTCTCGCCACCATCGAAGGACACCTGAGCCCCGCCATCATCACCGATGATCATGCGACTGGGATCTTCTGGAGCAATCCATAGGTCATGATGGTCGCCATGTGGCGCGCGGTAAGGCTTGAATGTTTTCCCACCATCGGTGGATTTATGATAGGCTACGTTGACTACGTAGACAATTTCTGCATCTGCCGGATCGGCATAGATACGGGTGTAATACCAGGCCCGCTGCCGCAAGCTTCGGCTGCTGTTGATTTTTCGCCAGTTCTCACCGCCATCATCAGAACGAAAGACGCCGCCCTCTCCTGCCTCTGCCAATGCCCACACCCGATTGGGGTTGGCCGGTGAAACTGCCACGCCGATGATGCCCAATGGCCCTTTGGCAAAGCCTTTGTTGTCAGAAAGTTTTTCCCAATTGTCTCCTCCGTCTGTGCTTTTCCACAAATCTGAGCCATCGCCGCCACTGGATAAAGAATAAGGCGTACGACGAATGCGCCAGGTGGAAGCATACAAAATACGTGGATTGGTCGGGTCAAAAGTTAAGTCCACTGCGCCCGCATCAGCATTGGCGAAATGAATGCGCTCCCAGTTCTGACCTCCGTCCTTGGATCGATAGATGCCTCTTTCTTCAGAAGATTTATACAGATCTCCCATGACTGCTGCATAGACCAGGTCGGGATTGTCCGGATGAATCCGAATGCGGGAAATATGGCGTGAGTCCTTGAGACCCATTTGGCTCCAGGTTTTGCCTGCATCCACACTTTTCCAGATGCCATATCCGTAAGACACATTGCCCCGAACAGTCTTTTCTCCCCCACCGACATAGATCACATTGTTGTCGGACTGGGCGACGGCAACTGCGCCAACAGAGCCACCAAAGAAACCATCGGATATATTCTTCCAGGTCTGGCCGCCATCCATGGTGCGCCAGACGCCACCACCGGTGGAGCCGAAATAGAAAAGATTCGGTTTACCGGGAACGCCGGTTACGGCACAAGAACGTCCGCCCCGGTAGGGACCGATGCTGCGGTATTCTAGACCATCATAGAGGCTTTCATCGAAAGAAAGCGTCTGGGGCACTGGCTCGACAGATTTCTTCTTCTTTTTTCGTTGTGCGATGCCATCGTTTGGGATGGCCAGGATCACGGCCACCAAGGCACAGCTGAGTAGCAGGTAGAGTTGTTTGGATATCATTTGTCTGATTTTCGTAGTCGAAAATCTATAATAGCCAAAATTGCGCGGAAGCGGGAATTTTGAAGGCTTTGTCCCTTCATTTTCGCAATTGGGACTTTGATGGAGAAGACCTATTTTCAGGATAAAACAGCCAGATGAAACGCAGAGAATACATACGCCAGTTACTGGAAGAGAAAAAGCTCGGGTCGGCGCTCAGCCGGATGGATTACATCAGTTCGCAATTTCAGGAAACCCCAAATGATCTGATCCTGACCATGGGACGATACAATCGACTCAAACAGGATGTCGAAAAAAAGGTCATTTATCCAGAACAGGTGGAGATCAGTTTTCAGCAGATTCTGAATGCCGCGATTGTGATTTGGGAGAACTACTTTCAGAACGACAGGAATCCAATGCTGGATGAGATCGTTGAACCGCAGGATGTGGGGGAAGACCCGGTATGGAGTGCAGATTGACCTACCGCCTCTCCAATTCCGTCCGGATTTTTTGCAAACTTTTCTGGCTGAGGATAAAGGGCGAAACGAATGAAATCGGGATGGCGATGAAGGAATAGATCTCTGGTTTGAAGCCACCCAACGTACCAAATATCAATGCAGTCAGAATGATACTCAGAAGCCAGATATTGCGGGCTTTTTCATTTTTTTGCTCTTCCTGAATCAGCTGTTCTACGGACAGGCTGGAAAAGTCTTTGGACAGCTTTTGACAATTGCTTTTCATCTTTCTCTTTTCTCTGTTAGAGTAGGGGAGAAGGATTTTATTACAGGATGGTCTTTCGTCCATGGTCGATTGTCGATGGGAAGCAGGTGTGAGGGGCGAGGTGTCAGGAGAGAGTCGACGGTAGATATGAGCGAGCTGAAAATCAGATAGCTTCTCACAAGTCATTTGACCACCGCTGTGGAATAAATACGATCGTCTTTTCTTTTTATCTATCGACCATGGACCGCGGACGATCAGCTTCTGAGAACTCCCAAATCAAGTTTGGGACAGCGCTCTCAGCTATCTAAATCATCCCGCGCGCTTTCAGTTCCAGGTATTTATTGACGGTGTTCACGGTCAAATTTTCAGGCGGGGTCAAAATCGAAATGATGCCGTGCTGCTCCAACTCACGTACAATCTGTTTCTTCTCGTAGGCAAAG
>JBCBZF010000889.1:0-3066 GCA_039815525.1 Bacteroidota bacterium
AAAGCCTGGAAATGATGATTTTTAATCGTTGGGGAGAAAAACTTGCGACCTTGTTTTCCCTGTCAGAGCAATGGGATGGACGCAAAAATGGACAATCAGTTCCTGAAGGGGTCTACACCTATCGTCTGAAGGCAGTACTGAACTCGGGTGAGACCGTCGACCGTGGTGGCACAGTTACCCTGATTCGATAATTTTCTGCTTTGCTCACTGGATTGGTCAGGTTTTTGGATAGATTCGTCTGTTAGCAAAACAATTCCATGCATCAAATTGAGAATGAATTCCTCCGCATCGGTGTCAAGCAAACCGGCGCAGAACTATGCTCTATTCAATCTGTCAAAAATGGCCGCGAGTATATGTGGGAAGGAGACCCGGCAATTTGGGGCAATCATGCGCCAGTGCTGTTTCCGATTGTCGGTGGGCTGAAAGATGGGACCTACCTTTTTGAAGGGAAGTCGTATCAATTACCACGCCATGGGATTGTGCGCTATAATAAAAAAGTTCAGCTGGTTGATCAAGATCCGGATGCCCTGCATTTTGAGCTGGAGTCCGATCCCGAAAGTCTGACCAAATATCCTTTCCCGTTTCGTTTCCGCATTTCCTTTTCTCTGGTGGCCAATCGTCTGCGGATTTTACACCAGGTTGAAAATACCGGGCCAGCCACCATGTATTTCTCATTGGGCGCACATCCGGCCTTTCGTTGTCCATTGATTGATGGAGAAAGTTATGCAGACCATTATCTGGAGTTTGAATACCCCGAGACAGCCCGAACCTGGGTATTAGATGAAAAAGGCTTGATTGCCAAAGAAGGCATGCTGATGATGGACCAAAGCAATCAACTGGCCCTGCATGAGCATCTTTTTGATGCAGATGCCCTGATTTTCAAGAATCTGGCTTCTCGCCGGGTGAGTTTGCGCAGCCGGAAGGCTGGCCTGATTCTGCGACTTGAATATCCCAATTGGCCCTACCTCGGTATCTGGGCAAAACCACAGGCTCCTTTTGTGTGCATTGAACCCTGGCAGGGGATTGCAGATCATAGCGAAACCGACCAGGAGTTGCAAACCAAGATTGGCATCATGCAACTCGCAGCCGGTAAACGCTATGCCGCCGAATATGTGATTGAATTAGGAGAAGAGTTGCTTACCAGTTCAAGATAAAGGCGCCATAAATATCCGCGCCTGTTCTTGTTTTGCGGGCCAACCAATTGGGGAGATGCTGGGTGCCGAGCTGAACGCGCCCGAAACGGACAAATAGACCAGATTGAAAGCCCTGCCAGTTGTTATATCCAATCGGAATGGCAACACCAATCTTTTTCTTTTCCCACATGGTCGTTACCTGATAGCGATTGCGCCCCTGAATCTGGTTTTCATTTCCCACCAGGTTGAACTCGGCCAGAATATCTGTGTGCCAAAACGCATTGTACCAGATGGCGCTCTGAAAACTCAGGCGAGTGGGCAGATTCATGCTCAGACTTTCTGGTCTCAGGTTTCCGCCATAACGGAACAAAATGGTATCGCGAAAGACTTCAAGGTGGTTAATGGGTACTTCTTCAACATTCCAGTAGCCGTCAGCAACGACATCATGGCGGGTGCTATTCGCAAAATTGATTTGACCCAGATCAAGCAATGACAAACCGACCCGAAATTTTGGTGCAGACCATCCAGTAGGTTGATAAGTGTACTGAATGCCAAGATCGATGCCGGCCCCCCAGGCGCCTTTTGCGGTATTATCCTGGTCAAGTCGGTTGAGATTGTCTGAATAATGGTATGAGCCAGGCGTATCGAAAAACATCAACTCGTCCTTACTCAAAACCATATAATCGCTTCCCGGCGCATTGAGCTGTAGGCCGCCCATGCCCCGTAAGAGCTTTGCATTGGTTCCGACTGTCAGCCGGTGTCCAATTTTTTCATATACCAATTTTGAAAAATGTGCTTTCAACTCTCCCCAGGCCAATAAACGACCACTGAGATTGTCTTCCCGCAGAGCGCGGTTGAAAAAGCGCGGTTGATCAAATCCAAATGCGGTCAGACTGGCAATGTCCTGGCTGGCTGCATCGAGCTGCAATTCACTGCGCACGGCCAACTGGGCCCCAAAGGCATAATTCCCTTTACTGATCAAAAATCCAGGCAGGGGAACATTGAGTTGCATAGAAGCACTGCGGGTACTTTGATCTTGATTTTCTGTAGAAGTGGCGCCATTGGGAAGTCGCCATCCACTTTTGTTGAATAATTTTTCAAGGTAAAGATGGTCATTGTCCACACTGCCTTGAAAACCAAAAATCATCAATTCACTGAAGGTATCCGTGCCGATCAAATGAGCCGGTTGGATTTGGATGCCAGTCAACGCAGAATGGCGCCAGAGAATACCATGATCCTGCTGAGCATGAGTGAATGAAGCGAAAAGAAGAACGAGGAAGAAAAATGAAAATAGGCGTTTCATGTATCGTCAGATATGAAGTGAAGGATAGGACAAAGTTTACTTATAGTTGGATAAAAAAGAGGGAGGTAAACCATGAGTTGGAAATTTGGTGGTTTACAAGGAGTTTTCTAGTCCTTTTTCACCAATTCAGACGATTTTCGTCTACGAAATACATGTGGTCGTGTGAAAAAATCAGCGTTGTGAAGAAGGAGACTTTTGTACTCGCTTGACTTCATATTTCCGGTCAGCATACAAGAACCCAAAAGCTTCGCTGTCTTCCTTTTGGAGATGCTTATGGTGCATCTTGTGGGCGCGGATCAGGCGATTGACGTATGAGCTGTTGAATGTATACTTGATTTTGACCCGACGGTGGATGATGATGTCGTGAAAAATAAAGTAGAAAATCCCATACACAGCGATCCCGATGCCTACCCATAAAGGCCAGCTAAAATCATTTCTTCCCATGAAGATCAAAGCAGCCGAGAAAATACCATAGAGAATAGAAACCAAATCGTTCCACTCCCACCAACTGGTTTGTGGTTCGTGATGGGTTTTGTGCAAAAACCAAAACGGACCATGTAAAATGTATTTGTGGGAAAACCATGCCCAGGCTTCCATGGCGATAACTGTCAATGCCACCATCCCGAGGTT
>JBCBZF010000295.1:0-6999 GCA_039815525.1 Bacteroidota bacterium
ATATAGCAATCCCTCAGTATCATTAACTGTCAGAAATCCCAAATTGTCGCCTAAGCTCAAAGATTTTTTTGACGCGATCTAATGTACTGCGTGGAAATACCAATACCATCCTTGCAAAAAAAGAGAAAAGCCTTCTGTACAGGATACAGAAGGCTGAAAGACTGATTCGAAAAGTGTAAAAAATGAAAAATGCCGGTTTTGAAGGAGGTTGATAAATAATGGCTGTGAAAGGATAATTCTTTACAACTGGGTCGTTAGTTAGGAAAGATGAGGCAATAGAATGCTGTTGTTACTGGGCATTCGCTACCCAAGAAATGGACAGCTAGAATTCCTGCGTAAGAGCGATCAGTGTGGAACATCCTGCTTGGAAAAGCACTGATGCTTTGGATAAGGCACTTTTTGTTGATCCGTAGGAAAGTACCAGTCGATTAAGGCGAACATAAGGCTGCTGATTAATAGAATAAAGACCAGCCTGCCCAATGCTTCCTGCCAGCGAAGTGGTGCTTGTCGAAAAATTGTATCCAACATGACTCAGCGATCTGCGAAATATGCCGTTGGAAACAATCGCTGCATCCGCTTATCAATATCACTCACGGTAACCCTTCCGTCTCGGTTTTCATCCAAACCAGCGTTTTGCTCATAAGACCGGGTCGGTTTAGCATACAGGGAATAACAGTAATCCTGGTCGCGGGCTTTGGGATACAAAACGGCCAGATAAAAATCGGTCAGGCTGTTGTAGTCCCCATATCGCTCCCGAATGACATTGAAATACTCTTCTACAAGGTTCATTTGTTCAACTGCTGGCATGGCTTGAATGTCTTTCATGTACAGCTTGGTACCCATGCGGACATTCAATTCCTTTACAGCAGGGACCATAAATTGGATCAGCCCTACTGCGCCGCTGCCTTTTTGATTGGTAATGGAGGGATTAAATCGGGATTCGGAGTACATGACTGCCATGAGCCATTCCGGTGGAACCTGTAAACGAGAAGCGACCTGCTCTACTTTGTCTTCGAATCCGAAGGAATTGGGAATAAAGCGGGCCGCTTCATCAAGGAGATACAAAGTCTCAGATTCACTTGCAGCAGTTGCAGTCGCTGGACTTCCACCAAAAAAGGTGTAGGTCAGTAGATTACTGGCTAAAACCAGTACGCCTACCAAACTGATGGCTTTGAAGTTGACGTGTTGTTTTTGAGGCGTAGAAGGCACAATGTAAAAACCTTTGGACGCCTCAATACTCTTTCTTGGACCAAAGATGCGCATGATTACTAGGCTTAATTGCGTGAAACATCTCTCTGCTAATTTTAATGGCAAGGTAGCTAATAAAATGAGATTAATGCAAACATTTTTTGCAAAAAGGCCAAAATTTTTAGTATAAATTCGATCCATTTCTTTCCTGTCAATCATTCTCTGACTGAAAGAGAGAAAGACTGCTTTGAGGTTGGAATGCCTCTATGGGGCTACAGCCAGGATATACGGCTTTTATTCGTCTGCTTCTATTTGATAGATCCGGGCATAAAATTGAAGTTCAAGTTGCTGGACAGAGTCAAGCTCAATCCCTTTCCACACTTCGTCCCAATGATCAAAACGGCCGATCTCTTTTCTTGCAGTGAGCAATGCTTTTGCTTTTGCTTTGGTCATAGAAGGAATCCGTTCCAATTGACAGGCAGAAATTGTATTGAGATCTGTTTGTGCAAGCTGAGCTGTAGGCGAAACGCTAAGATAGGGGAGGGCTTTTTGGCGATTCTTTTCAGAAAAACCATAGACGTACTTCAATTGGGAAGGATCTCTGAAAAGGCCGATTCTACGCCTGTATGAAAGGATTCGGGCCGCAAGTACTGGGCCAACGCCGGGTAAACTTTCCAGGCTGCTTGAATCAGCTTGATTTAAATCTATCCTTGCCAAGACGGCTGGCGCTGCCACTTCTTCTGCTTGTTCAGACTGAGAAATGACCCGCTCTGAGACAGAATCCAACACCAGATGTGGCCAAATCTGTCTGACCGTCTGGCTATCAAGATGATAGATTTTGTACAACTGATGGAGATCTGTGAATCCACCGAGACTGCTGCGATAGCGCACAATTCTGGCGCTGAGTTTGGGGCCAATTCCGGGTAGCCTGGTCCAGGCAGCACTATCGGCAGAATTGACCAGGAGACGAAAGTCTGCTGATAGACTGCTGGGATACGTTTTTTTGCGGGTACGGGCTAGCTGAGGAGCCTGCTTGCGTCTTGGCCTGGTAGCATACTTCCTAAATTTCTTAGGCCGCTTTTCCGGCCAGTCAATTTGGGAGACCGTCAGTGGATCTGGTGATGGGGGAGTGGAAAGGTAGATGACTTTGACCGCCCAGATGATGGTCAGGAAAATGGCCAGCGCCAGCCAGCCGCGAAGTCTTGATTGCGTAAATATGTTCATGAAAATGCCTAAGAGGATTAGTCGTTTTCCTCTATTAGTTGCATTTTCATCGGAAGCGTGAACGAAAAGGTCGTTCCTTGTCCTTCAATTGAGTAAATATCGCAGCTGCCTTGTAGCTTTTCGATGGCACTTTTGACGATGTATAAGCCCAGCCCAGAGCCTTTACTTTTGGTATTACCACGATAAAACATTTCAAAAACCCGTTTCTGCATTTTTTCAGGAATCCCCAGACCATTATCAGATACTTTAAAATGCACCTGATTGGGATCTGCCTCTACCCAAACATCTACAATTGGTGGTTCTGCTTTTGGATTTTGGTAGTTGATCGAATTGACGATAAGGTTTTGCAGAATAGAATTCAGAAGTTTTTTATCGGTTGTAAAGCCATTGGTCAGCGCCACATGCTTTTGGAAGCGAATTTGCTGTGATTTTGATTGATGTTTAAGGCTATTGACAATGTCATCGACCAACTCATCTACATTGATGTGCTCCAGTTGAAGCTTGGCTTTGTTGATCCTGGTTACATCAATTAACTCCAGCAAGATGGTGTCCAGTCGCTTGGTGCTTTTGGCGATGAGGTCAAAATATCGATGGGCCGCATTATCCTTCACTTCATCACGGGCGATATTGGTTAAACCAATAATGGAGGCAAGTGGCCCTTTCAGATCATGTGAGGCTTTGTAAACAAAAGCGTCCAATTCATCATTTTTCTCCTGCAGTTTAAGCTCCGTCTGCTTTCGATTGGTGATGTCTGTGATGATGGCAATGGTTCCGATTGAATCGCCATTGGTGTCGATATAGGGTGCACCGGCAATCAGGAGCCATTTGTGAACGCCATTAGCCTGACGAATCAGGAGCTCGTATTGATCCGAGAGCCCTTTTCTGCGCATAGCCGATTTTGTGCGAATCAGCTCGGTGTTGCCGTCCGCTTGCAGGACTTCATACGTACGCTGACCGATGATCTGTTCCTTGGGCCTGCCGAGAATTTCGCAGATCCGCTTATTGACAAAGAGAATGGTTTCATCATTGTCGGTCAGAATCAGGCCCTCATTCATTTTTTCGACCAGGGTCCTGTATTTTTGCTCGCTCTGACGCAAAGCCTCTTCACTGTACAAGCGCTCGGTGATATCTCTGGCAACTCCTACAAGATATTTATGCTCCTGCATGTCAACATAGCCCATGTTGACTTCGACCGGATAGGTAGAACCATCCTTGCGTTTGTGCCGTCCGACATATAGTTGAAAACCAGAAGAGATCAGACTGGCAACATTGTTAGAACTAAGAGATTTGTGTTCCAGTGTCAGACTGAAATCCCGTAAACGGAGACCACGCATTTCTTTCGGACTATATCCCAGGGCTGCGGGGGTTCTTTCATTGAAATCTACCACTTTACCACTTTGGGAGTCCAGGACAAAAATGGCATCATTGGCCTGGTTGATGAGACTGCGGAAAAATCTCAGCCGATCTTCAGCTTGTTTTCGCTCGCGAATATCAGTCAAATGAAGCAATATCGCGGCCTGGCCTGACAGCTCAATGGTCCGACCCCTGATTTCTGCCGGGATATGCTGTTGATCCAGGTTGAATACCTCACTCTCAATGAATTCCCGATCACCAGTCAGCAATGCTTCGAATCCCTTCCTGCCACTGTTGGTTTGTAGATTGGGCAGAAGTTCTTCAATGCTTTTTTCCCGCAAAGCATTTATTTCCAGGTCGAAAAGACGTGCTGCAATCTGATTGGCATCAAGAATGCGCCCCCCTGAGCCAACCACCAAAACCGCTTCAGGTGAAGCCTGAAACAGCTCCTTAAACTTCTGTTCACTCTTGGTCAGTTCAATTTCGCGAACTTTCTGTGCCGTTACGACTTCGAAAAGCATTCCTACATACTGACCGGGAAGTGGGATAATCTTGGTCCGCCAATATTGTTTTTCCAACTTCCGATCTACGAAAGGTACCCCATCATCAACCATGGCAAGCTTCTGGGTGACTACTTGCAACATTTTCTGTGGAATGCGGTGCAGGCGCCAGTTTGGCAGAATTTCATCCAGATTTTTACCAACCAACTGCTTATTGCCCAACAGACTTTCGGCAAATGCATTGGCACTGACAAAGCGGAGACTATGGTCGTTACCCGGTTCATCAACATGCAGAATCATCATGCCGATATCAGCTGATTGGAACAGATCATTGAAACGACCGATGTGCTGGGTAAACTCGATCCGCTCGCTCAGATCGCGAATGATAAGCATCAATCGATCTTTTCCGCCCAAAACCACGGATTGGGTGCCCATTTCCACTTCTTTGGGAGGACCTTGCTTGCGGTTGAGCGTACATTCAATGCTCAGACTTTGTCCGGAAACAGCCGTACGCAGGCTTTTTTCCAACTCTTTTTTTTCTGGGAAAACAGCTAAAGTAGGCAGGGAAAGCTGCTGTAGTTCTTCAATCTCATAGCCCAACAGTTTCTCACATGCATGATTCAAAGCGACTGGATGAAGGGTGTCAACATCCAGAATCAAAATGCCATCACTGCCGCTGTTGAAAATTTCCCGGTAGTTTTTTTCTGACTGGCGCAGTGCCAATTCAAACTGTTTGGACTCCGTGATGTCCCTGAAAACCAGCAACAGATGTTTCTGGTCTTTCATCGGGGAAATGTTGACTGAAAAGTAGCGGTCTTGTGACGACTGATTCACATGAACGGTTAGCTCTTCTGGTTGCAACTTTTCCCAGACAGTAATCAGTTTGGCATTGAGACCCGCCGCTTCAGCCGGATTGAGAAAGGCATCTGCAAAACGGGAAAAGGCTTGGTCCAGAAACTGATCAGGCTCAAGTTGAATGGGATGCTGGTCCGGGGTAATCAAGTCGCGAATGATGCCTTTCTGGTCCAGCTTGATCAAGCTATCAGGTAGAGAAGCCAGCAAGGCGTCAGAGATAGAGAGGTTCTCGCTCAGTAATTTCTCGTGTTCTACCACTGGACTGATGTCTCGGATGGACATCAGAATATAATCTACTTTGTTGTCTCCGAGAGAGCTAATCTGCACGGCCCACTCGTTTTCACGTTCAAGATTATCGAGGACAGTCTTTTGGTGCGACTTGGTCTGACCCGGTTGGGAGAAATGATCATGAAAATATACTGGCCGCAGATCCAGTTTCCGTAAAAGGGTACGGGCGGTGAAGCGATTTTCCTCTTTGTGATGAGCAAAATAGGTTTCTGCAGATTGATTTTGGTATAAAATCTGTTCGCATTCGCGGTCGAGTAAAACCACGGCTTCACCGGTTTGCTCGACCATCCGGCTGAGAATTTGATTGACTTTTTTATCGGCTGACTCACGGGCCTCCCGATTCCAGACATACAGCCCACTGCTAAAAGTAGCAAAGGTCATCATGCCCAGAAATAAATTTTGTTCAATGTCTACTGCTCCGATATACTGTACACACAGGCTGTAGGAAAGAGTGTAGATGATCAACGAAAGGCTGCCAAATATGGCAAAATCGCGCAGGCGTTTGAAAGCGAGGCCAAAAAGTAGCTGGCTGATCATCAGCAGGCCTGTAAAACCAGGTGAAAAAAAATTGATGACCGTGAGGGCCAGAATCGAGATATGGATCCCCAAAAAAATTAAGAATCCAAATGCGTTGATGGCTTTTCTGACTGAAGCACTGATACTGCTCAAAACGGCCATGAAAATGGCCAGGCCGCCCAGACTCATATACCAGAGTTTTGGCAGAAGGATGGTCGGGGCATAGAAATTTGTCCACCAGCCTGCAAGTATGATCGCAATTCCAACCACCAGCAGGCCAACCCGCATAATCAAGGGGCTGCTTTGAGATGAAACGATATCAAACGGATGTAAACTTGCTTTCATGATCCAGCAAATGCTGTAATGTCGATAGACTCAATTGAACAAACTATTTGATATAAATGCCTGAAACATAGCCTGCTCAGCTAATTACGGATTGAGAGGGAAGCAAGGTTTAGCGATACGAAATGTACGAAAAAGCAAAGAAGGAAAAAACCATTGGAGCAGGATGGATCATAATAGTGGCCGAACGGTAAATCCACGTGCTCTGAGCAATGCAATCACGCCCTTTGGTCCAGGTAGATGGCCTGCGCCAACTGCAATGAATAAACGGTCGCTGGCCAGCATTTTCTCCAGTTTTGGAATCCAGTCTTTGTTACGGTTGACAAGGAGCACATCCGTAAATTCTTCCACCATTTCTTCTTCTTCCGAGAGATTCAGCAATTTATCCAGTCTTTGCTCGCGATAATGATGGACCATTTTAGCGTACTGATCACATGTTTTCGATGGATCCTCCAGAGTTTCCATTAATGCTGTTATTTGCTCTTCGATCGGTATTTTATCCAAAAAAGCCATTTGCTCACTGGCTTTTTCCAGACCGGAAACTGGCTTATCCTGTTGTTTGAAAGTACGGTTGAAATATAGTTCGTAGGACTGTTGTTTACCCTCGATGCAGTAATTGGTGGAAATGTGCTGACTGGTGAATATGGGTTTCATGTTTTCATATCCAGGGAGCTTTTGGCTTAAACTGTCCTTCATGAATGCCTGCAAACGGGAAAACTGGCTGTTATCCAAA
>JBCBZF010000106.1:0-10238 GCA_039815525.1 Bacteroidota bacterium
CAGATTCTGTGTTTTCTGCCTGGCGGTTTTGGCAGGAGAAAAATACGATGGAGATCAGGAGGTAGAAACAGTTTTTCATCAGAAACAGGGATTATAACAGACCTCTTTTCGCCAGATTTTGCATCAGCGTCGCAATGCCAAACTCCCATTGGGGAATCTGTTGACAATTGCCTACCTGATTGACGAGCATACCGAGTTTGGGAGAGGAGATACTAACCCGGTCGTCAAGCTGGTGTGTGAAGCCTTCTCCTGGTTGAAAGCGGTCCTGAATGGGGGCGAAAAGCGTACCGGTGAACAGGGCAAATCCGTCAGGATATTGATGACTTTGGGTCGTCTGTGCCACCAAATCAAGAATATCCCGGCTGATTTTTTGCATATCAGAACTGTCTTCCATGCAAAATCCATCCGCATGTTCAACCCGCAGTTTGAGTTGCGCCTGGCGGAGATCATCCAGAGAAAAGCTTTCGTCTATCAGCCGGATGAAGGGGCCAATGGCACAAGAAGCATTGTTGTCCTTGGCTTTGCCAAGTAACAAAGCCGATCGCCCTTCGATGTCGCGTAAATTGACATCATTGCCCAGACTGGCACCGACGATTTCGCCTTTGGCATTGACAGCCAGTACAATCTCCGGCTCCGGATTGTTCCAATTGGAAAAGTCCGGAATCCCAATCTGTGCACCCAGACCTACGCTGGAAAGCGGCTGCGCCTTGGTGAAGATTTCTGCATAGGGACCGATGCCCACTTCCAGATACTGCGACCACAGACCTTCTGCCTGCAACATCTGTTTGACCAACTCTGCCTCTGCTGAGCCCGGCACGATCTCGCTGAGACTCTGGCCGATGCGTTCCTGGATATTGTGTCGGATCTGTGCCGCCCGTTTGGGATCTCCACCAGCTTGCTCTTCGATCACGCGTTCCATCATGCTCACCATGAAGGTTACCCCACAGGCTTTGATGGCCTGGAGGTCAAAAGGGGAAAGGAAATATGCTTGATCTGTTTGGCGGTCGGCTGTCAGACTATTCTGAAGAATCTGATCCAGACTCCCGATTCGCTCATATGTCTCTGCTGAAAACTGCGTAGCCGAAAACCCCTGATTGAGCAACTGAGAAACACTGGGCGCGATTGGCGATAGGTCAAAAACGCCTCCCGCATCAATCCAAACCGGGCTGGGCCCATGATGTGGTGCTGGCCGCCATACTCGTCCAATCAAGCTACCGGAGAAGCCATCTTCAGGTAGAATGTCAATGGGAGAAATCTCATTCATCGGTTGCGCTTTACGACTTCACGAAGGTCGAAATTGGAATCGATCAATTCATCCTGCGTTACTGGATATTGCTGGGTCAGAATCATCTTGGCAGCGGCAAAAACCCGTGGCTGATTGATACAATCTGCGGCCAGTAATTTCCCTTGGTTCAGATACCAGGCTACAAAACCACTTTCTCCTTCATCCCGCACCAGGACCTGATCATACCCAGCATTGATACCAGCCGTTTGTAGCTTTAAGCCAAATTGATCTGACCAAAACCAGGGCAAGCTGTTGTAGGCCTTTTCTTTCCCACACAAGCTGGCTGCAGCCGTTCGGGCCTGATCTACTGCATTGGGGACACTTTCGAGCCGCAGTTGCAACTCATACAGTTGATTGGGGTGGAAGGTACAATCACCGGCTGCGACAATGTCATGGTCATCTGTACGGGCAAATTCATCCACATGAATGCCATCACTACATGTCAGCCCACTTGCTTCTGCCAATTCGATATTCGGATTGACACCGATTCCAATGACAACCAGATCCGCGGGATAACTTTCGCCTCCCTGACAGTGGACAGACTCCACCTTGTCTTCTCCATGAATGCTGCTGACCAGAGTATTGCAATGAATGCTTACCCCCTGACGCTGATGTTCGGCGGTGATGTAATCTGAGACTTCCTGACAGGCAACTCTTTGCAATACCCGCTCTCCTGCTTCGAGAACGGTACTGCGAATCCCAAATTTGCTCAGGGAAGCGGCTGCCTCCAGTCCGATGTATCCACCACCAATGATCACCGCTCTTTGTTTGCCTGCAATGGCAGTTTTCAGCCGTTTGGCATCTGCAAGATCCCGGAGATACAAGACGTTTTCCAGCTCAGCACCCGGTACATTCAGTTTGCGGATCGCAGCCCCGGTACAAAGGGCCAGCTTGTCATAGGCGATGGTTTCTCCTTGTACTAAATGAAGGTTTTTTGCCGCCCGATCGATGGACTTTACCCATTGGTTGGGCGTAAATTCGATCTGCTGTTTTTCGTAAAAACTTTCTGATCGAATCCACAATTTATCTTCCTCTTTTTCTCCTGATAAAAAATCTTTGGACAGAGGCGGATGGTGATAAGGCAGAAAGGCTTCATCCGAAATCATGATGATGCGTCCTTCCCATCCTTCTGTCCGAAGGCTGGCCACCAATTGTGCGCCCGCATGACTGGCCCCGATGACCACGGCAGTTTGTTGTGAAGTATCCACAGAATTTGACATTGGCCCGCAAAATATCAAGAAATCTGTTGGATGTATACTCAAATGAAAGTGGTTGTGGAATTTCTCTTTCTCCCCAAGCGCTGATGTTGAAGGCTATGCCGAAAAATGAAATGCATTTATTTTCCCAGAGCATTTCAGGTTCGGTATAGAAAGTTAGTTGGGTTAAAAATGGAAAAGGCTGTTGATCGCTGGCCATGTATCAACGACTAAGGGGTAAACATCAATCGGTAAAGGAAAACAAGACAATTGTTAAGAGTAAGAGTTTAGGTTTGCAATTTGGAATGATGGCATCTCTGCCAGGCGAAGGTCTGGTGGAGGTGTTTTTAGTTTGGCCGGTGTTGTTGGATGAAAACAGTGGGATTGCAATACCCAGCCGTATCGACTGCGTAGCCGCCTCCCAGTACCAGACTGCTATCGGTCCTGATTTCGAAGTGAAGATGTGCCCAGTAGACGCCATTTGCATTGCCGATGGTGGCGATTTGATCTCCCCGCAGAACACTGTCTCCGGTCTGAACCAGCATGCTATCACAATGGGCATAGAGCGATTCGACCCATTGATGGAGACTGTCGTCGGGTAGATAATGACTTATCCGCACGACCTGTCCCCAGCCTGGACCTGCATCATAGGCATGCTTGACATAGCCATTGGCAATGGCATAAATGGGGTCTCCCAGGTCTGTATTCCCGCCTCCGGTGCCATTCCAATCATCTCCCAGGTGTGCATTTTTGGTGAAAGCCTGCGCGTTATAATAGCCTTTGGCATTGGGTTTTCCGACTGGAAAGTCGAAACCGTCAGATTGGTATGAAGGATGTTGTTGGAAAAATGAGGCAATGGGATTGGTCGGGACAGCTTCGGAAGTTTGTTGTTTTTCTTCTGTCGGTGGACTGGCCTGCATGCAAGCACCCAGCCAAATAAGCCATACGATCCAATAATGAAGCTTCATGGTTTTTTATTCAAAAGATTGTTCGCCTTGAATCGTGTATTTTCGGCATTCAGGGCTTTGGTCTGGGGACTGCGCCAACTTTTTCTGCCCAATTCATCCACATCTTTGCCATCTGTAGGACTCGTGCGGGATAAGCAGCAGCCAGATCATTCATTTCAGTTCGATCTGTTTCCATATCAAACAATTCCCAGTCTTCTTCAGCCAATTCTGCTACCTGATCCCATTGAAAGGCTTTGTGTTTGTTGGCCTTTGAGATCAATTTCCATTTCCCCATTCGTACGGCCCGATTGCCTTCGTGTTCCCAAAAGATCGCCTCTCTTTTTATTTCATTATTTGTAAAGGCAGGCAAAAGACTTTTGCCTTCGAGAGGGATGATCTCCTGATCTGCAAAACGTATTGGGTAGGTCGCGCCAGCGGCTTCGATACAAGTCGCCATGATATCGATCAAATGGGTTGGTGTCTTGCGCATTTCACCGCTGGATTGGATTTTTTCAGGCCAATGGACGATCAATGGTGTGGCGATGCCGCCTTCATGCACCCAGTGTTTGTACTCCCGAAAGGGTGTATTGCTGGCATTGGCCCAATTGCGGCCATAAGCGGTATATCCCTCCGGCGGACCCGGCCAGGCCTCTTTCATTAATCGAACCACTTGTCCATCCCGCGTAACTGGAGGAACGGTCTCCGTTTGAAAGGCGCCAGCTTGCATGGGTTCGCTCGATGGGGGATGTTGGCTTCTGCTTTTGACCCTGCCGCCCAGTTCTTCTGCACAGGCGCCATTGTCCTGGAGGAAAAAAATCAGCGTGTTGTCCAATTGATCCCGCTCTTTCAAGACTTGTATGATCTGTCCAATGCCTTCGTCCATCAGACTGATCATGGCCGCATAGGTTTCCATACTTGCACATTGCCAGGCTTTGTCCGGGAGATTGGGGTCCCAGGGGGCAACCAAAGAATCCCTGGGAGTCATTTCCCATTCCGGTTCGATCAGTCCAAGTGATTTCATCCGGTCAAAGCGTTCTGTGCGAATGCTGTCCCATCCTTTGTCATAATGGCCTTTGTACTGATCAATTGCTTCTTGCGGAGCATGTAGTGGCCAATGCCCGGCCTGATGGGCCAGATAGAGGAAAAATGGCTTTTCTGCTTCGTTTTGCTCAATGAATGAAATGGCATGTTGCGTATAAGCGGTGGTGGCATAAAAGTTCTGTTCCGGTGCGATATAGCGGTTGCCTTTAGCCAGGCCGCGCGGATCATAGAAGCTTCCTGCACCGCCCATCATGCCAAAGAAACGGTCAAAGCCTCTTTGCAAAGGCCAGTTGTGCTGAGGCGGATTCCCTCCCACGAAAGGCGTTACATGCCATTTGCCAGAGAGGTAAGTTTGGTATCCAGCAGTTTTTAAGACTTCGGCAATGGTAACCGCCTGGAAACTGAGGTCACCCCGATAAGCGGCTGTGCCGCGATCATTGACCATGTGCCCAATGCCGGCCTGTTGTGGATAGAGTCCTGTCAGCAGGGAAGCGCGTGTCGGACAGCAACGTCCGGTATTGTAAAACTGCGTGAAACGCAGGCCGTTGGCGGCCAAATGATCCAGGTGTGGCGTGCGGATTTCTCCTCCAAAACAACCCAGATCAGAATATCCCATATCATCCCCCAAAATGACAATGATGTTTGGCTGGGTCCCCTGGGCAGCAGGTTTCGGAGACTGGCAACAGATCAGCAGCCCAAAGCTGATCAGCAGAAAAGTGCGCAAGGCTGGCAGCATCATAACGGCTTTCTTTTGATATCTTGTACAGAAATATACAAGATTGCATGAAACGTTTTTTGATCATCCTGTCCCTGTCATATGGGTGTCTCTTCTCCTTCGCCCAGCAGACCATTAATGGGAGCATCATCCATGACGGCACGAGCCGCAGTTTCATTTTGTATGTGCCAGCTTCATATACTGGTAACCAATCAGTTCCTTTGGTGATGAATTTCCATGGCTATACCAGCAACGCCAATGAGCAAATGTTTTATGGTGATTTTCGTCCCATTGCAGATACAGCAGGCTTTCTGGTCGTGCATCCACAGGGGACACTTTTCAATGGGAATACCCACTGGAATGTCGGAGGCTGGACGGTGGGCAGTACCGTAGATGATGTGGATTTTGTGAACAATTTGTTAGACTCATTGGCAAATGACTACAACATTGATTCCAAACGAATTTATAGTACTGGGATGTCGAATGGCGGGTATATGAGCTTTCTGCTGGCCTGTCAGTTGAGTGATCGAATCGCAGCTGTCGCTTCGGTAACTGGTTCGATGACGCCCCAAACCTACGATGCCTGTGATCCACAGCATCCGACGCCGGTGATGCAGATTCACGGTACCACAGACGCTGTCGTCCCATACAATGGAGCCATCTGGACCCGTTCGATCAGTGATGTCATCCAATACTGGACGGATTATAATAATTGCGACAACAGCCCGCTCTCATCAAGTCTGCCCAATGCCAACCCCTCAGATGGCTCCACAGTGGAAGTGTTTCAGTATGACAATGGTGATCGCGAAAGCAAAGTGATTCACTATCAGGTTGACAATGGTGGCCATACCTGGCCTGGGACACCATTCAACGGGAACGGCAATACGAATCAGGATTTTCAGGCTTCAGAAGTGATTTGGGCGTTTTTCCTCCGTTATGACCTGGATGGCTTAAATGGCCTTGCGACCTCCGGACCGCTTGAAGAATTGCCCACAATCCATCTCTATCCCAATCCTTCTGGTGAGCTGCTGAGATTGAAAAAAACATTTTCGGAGGCGAAGAATTATGAGATTCTCAATCTAAATGGCCAACGGATTCTGACCGCAGAGTTAGCGGCAGGGACGCAGGAAATCAATCTGACTAATTTACCCGAAGGGATGTTTTTGCTGAGCATTGACGGGCAGACTTTTCGATTTGTCAAAAAGTGAGTTAGCCTCCTATTCGTTCCCGCAAGAGTACATTCATCAGGAGGCTGATTCCCATCATGCCAGCAAGGCCAAGCCAAAGCGCTGAAAACCCATGTGTTTCCGCGAAGCCCAGGCCTGTCCCTGGCCCCAGTATACCTGTTAGAGACCAACACATCCAGTACCAGGACATATATTCTCCGCGCTTATCGGCACCACTCATGTTCAGGGGAATGATGTTGTTAAAGGGGAGGAAAAAAATGACCCCTAAGGTCCACAACAACATGGCGATAAAGCAGAGATAGAGGCCGCGCGGAAACAGAAAAGGGATATAGCAAACGGTGAAGAAAACGAGACCAGTGAGAATGGCAAAGCTGACCTTTTTTCGTTTTTCCATCGAATGAACAATCGGCATTTCAAACAGGGCGATCAACATGCTGCTGACGCCCATCAAAATACCAATGTATCGCTCATCAAAAATCCATTCCTGCTTGATGAAAATGGGCATGGCATGGAACCACTGCATAAAAGCAAAACCCATGAAAAATGTGGCCAGCAGGAAGAGTAAGTAATCAGGATTGCGCCAAGGGGCAAGTGTAGGCTTTCCGTCCATTGGCAGTTCCGCTGCCTGATCGGAAGCCTTTCTCTGCCAGCTCCGGACATTGATGAAGAAAAAGATCGCTGCAACCACACAGGTTGTTCCATCCAGACGAAACAACCATTCATAGCCCCAGGCAGCGGCCACAAATCCGCCAATCATCGGTCCCAGACTCATCCCAAGGCCAATGGCCAACCTGATCAACGCCATGCTACGGCCTGACTCACCGGGCAAGGCATATTGACCTACTGCCGCACTCATGGCCGGTCGATAGGCTTCGCCAAACATCCCCACCAGAAAAAACAAAGTGTACAGTGCGGGTAGGTCTTTGGCCCATTGGAGCATGATGAAAAATATCCCGCCCATAAATAAGCTGACAATGATGACGGGATTCGGTCCTATGCGGTCTGACAGCTTCCCTCCAAAAAATGCCCCAAAGAAGGTGCCCACACCAAATACGCTGGTGATCAGACCTGCCTGGAAAAGGGAAAAATTCAGTTTTGTGGTAAGGTAAACCGAGAGGAAAGGCAGGACCATGGTACCCATCCGGTTGATCAGGGTCAAAATCGCCAAAGCCCAGATTTTCCGTGGATGCCCGGAATAGGCGTCTCGGTACAACTGAACACTTTTTTGCAGGCTGATTTTCACTTCTCCGGTTTCAGGACAAATGTACACGTATCTTTGGGATTCGCCGCAATGAATTCAAAGTGATACTAAGCTATGGCAAATCGTGAACAGGAATTTCGGGAAGATGTACAACAGTTGGAGGAACGCAAAGCCTGGTTATGGGATGAAAATCGGCCGGAAGCCGTCGACAAGCGTCACGCTAAGGGGCAACGGACCATCCGTGAGAACATCGCTGATCTGGTTGATCAAGACAGTTTCCTGGAAAGTGGCTCACTCATTGTTGCTGCCCAACGTGGCCGCAAAAACATGCAGCAACTGATTGAACAAAGCCCGGCGGACGGCTTGGTAGGTGGAATGGCATCAGTGAATGGGCAGTTGTTTGAACAAAGCCAGTGCATGGTGTTGGGCTATGATTATACCGTGATGGCGGGAACGCAGGGCGCCTTCAACCATAAAAAAACGGATCGCCTCCTGCACCAGGCTGCGCAGGCACAGGCACCGATTATCTTCTTTCTCGAAGGCGGTGGTGGTCGTCCGGGAGATGTTGATTTCTATCCGATTTCAGTTGGTGGCCTGGACATCTCCACCTTCGTGGAATTTGCCAAACTGAGCGGTAAAATACCGCGTATCGCCATCGTAGCAGGCTACAGCTTTGCTGGGAATGCTGCCATTGCTGGTTGTGCAGATGTGATCATTGCCACCAAAAATACCAGCCTGGGAATGGGGGGACCAGCCATGATTGAAGGCGGTGGCCTGGGAAAATTTCATCCCAAAGAAATTGGACCGGTAGAGATGCAGGTACCCAATGGCGTGATTGATGTATTGGTCGAGAATGAAGCGGAAGCGGTAGCGAAGGCCAAGCAGTATCTCTCCTATTTTCAGGGTGAAATCGATGACTGGACCTGTGCTGACCAGGCGGAGTTACGAGAGGTCGTTCCGCTGGATCGGCGCTGGGCTTACGACGTCCGAAAGGTAATTCATGGACTTTGCGATACGGATTCTGTTCTGGAGTTACGGCCGGAATTTGCACGCAATCTCCTCACTGCGCTGGTGCGGATAGAAGGTCGCCCGATGGGCTTGATCGCCAACAATCCCCGCCACTTGGGTGGCGCCATTGATAGCGACGCCTCCGACAAAGCCAGTCGTTTTATGCAATTGTGCGACGCTTTCGGCTTGCCGATCCTTTCACTTTGCGATGCGCCTGGTTTCATGGTCGGTCCTGATTGTGAGCGAACCGCCATGGTCCGCCATGCTTCGCGCATGTTCTTGACCGGAGCCAGTCTGGCTGTGCCATTGATTACCATCGTTTTGCGTAAGGCATATGGACTCGGCGCCATGGCCATGGCGGGTGGTAGCATGCACCAGAGTTTTGTGACGCTTTCCTGGCCAACCGGCGAATTTGGTGGCATGGGCTTAGAAGGTGCAGTCAAACTGGGATTCCGCAAAGAGCTGGAAGCGATCGCTGATCCGGTCGCACGAGAACAACTCTACAATCAATTGGTGGCCCAGGCTTACGAACAAGGAAAAGCCATCAATGCTGCTTCTGTTCTGGAAATTGACGAAGTGATTGATCCCAGGGACAGCCGGCGCTGGATCACTGGTGTCTTGGAAAGCATTGATCCCGCTACTTATGCGGCTGGTTCGGGCAGAGTCGTGGATAGTTGGTGAATGGGTTGGGTTTATCGATTGATGCGAAGCTTGATATATTGCACGGGTACATCCCTGGGATTGTTCGTCTGCTGGTAGGTTTCGACAAAATAGCGCATAGGTACTGCCTGGAACACCAGCTCACGGTTCGAGATCCATACCGCTGCATCTGGTCCGCCAATGGGCATCCAGCTTTTGTAATTGACGGAGATGAGCCTCTGACGGGTAAAATCTTTGTTCAACTTTGAGAGTGTCAGCTGACAGCCTTCGGTCTCGTCGTAGTTCCAGTTGTGGTAAAAATCGATCACATATTTGCCATCAGGCGAAATAAGGGGAAAGCCTTCGGTAAAATCAGTCGCTTTTCCACTTTCCTGATCAATCAGTTGGTGGAAAGGACCTTCGTATTGATAGTTGACGACATACTGGTTAAAAGGATGAATTCGCCCCACAAAGTGTGCTGTGGTCAGCACTTCACTCTGAACAGATTCAATCAAAATGGAGTCCTTTTCCCCTGACAATGGGAGCGAAAAGTTGGGTGCATAGGCCTTGCGGGATGGTAATTGATGCTGAACGGCTTTGGTATCGATGTGATAAGGATTGTTGATGCCTTTGCCCGCTGGATTGGTGGCCAGACTCAAACGCAGGAAAGTCTGGATGGTATCCAGAATCGGATGTCCATCATAGATTTCCTTTCTGCTTCCATTGATCGAAAAATCACTCAGACTCAGATAGCGTTCATCTAATGCTTCATAGTATGGATAGCAGTCATTCTCATATTGGCCTGGGTGATGTTTGTCAGAAAAGGGGAAGGCATTTGCTCCTCTTCGATCATCCACTTCGAGCTCCATTTGACCAAGGAAAAAGCTGTAGTATAAATTCAGGGCCCTTTGGGGGATGAGGCGAATATCCTTTGCTTGTCCCAGAAAACCATCAAACGCATAGCCTTCCCGAAAACCTGAATCTGGATCCCAAAACTGAATGTGGGACCAGTGCCCTTC
>JBCBZF010000450.1:0-5611 GCA_039815525.1 Bacteroidota bacterium
ATTTTGATGCCAATGTATTAAGCGTAGGACCATTTCAGAAACATATCTTTCTGCTTCAATTGAATGCCGCTACAGGGACGGGCGAATGGGTGAAAGCTTATCACGCCCGTTTTGGTACACCAGAATATTTGTCCCTCAGTCCCAATGATGAAATTGACATGCTGATGCGTTTGGAAGGGACCAGTGTATGGGGAGGAGACACGCTTGGCTTACCAGACCCAATGGTCAGTCATCATTTGCTGCATTTTGACAGCCAGGGTAGCTATCGCTGGTCGAAGCAACTTTTCCTCAACAACAGCATCCAAAAGCTTCGTCAGCTGAGTGAGGACAATATGGGTTCGATCTACATTAGTGGAGAGTTCGAAAATCTTCAACTGGACAACATCGATCTTCAAAATAATGTACCACAGTCTTTTCTGGCACGGCTTGAGACCAGTCTTGATACCGAATGCAGCAATCCCGCCTACATTAAGCAGCAGACTGATGTACAGTTTTCTCATTTTCATTTCGACGTCATTGGCAGCCCGCTGGGGATAGCTTTCGAATGTACGCCAGGTCTGAATCCAACTCAGGAAGCCTGGTTTGCCTTTGAAGCGACGACCAAAGAGCCTGTTATTCAACTGAAAGGCTCCGGGGACCTGAGTGTGGAGATATACGACCAGTGTGGATCTGCTACCGCGCTGGCCTGCACCAATCAGTTAACAGCCAGTACCATTCCAGAAGTTCTGACTGATGTCAGCCTGATCATTGGGGAAACCTATTTTCTCCGTGTGCTGCATCTCTCAGGCGGCAAAAACTTTGGCATTGCGGTGCATGATCGTCCCGAACAAGGTCTCACACCCTGTACAGCGATTCCTATCCAATTGGACAGCGTCGACAATCAACTGTATTCCAACGTCATCGCGCATACAGGCAGCTATCCGCTTCCACCGGCCCCCTCGACCACCAACTGCTTTTCCAATCAGGAATGGTGTCCGGGAGAAGTGCAGGTTGTGGCCCATCCGATTTGGTTTTCATTCGTTGCGCCAGCAGGGAAAAAAGTGAGTTTATTTACCTTCGAAAGTACCTTTAATCCTCAGATTGCGGTGTATCGTGGCAATCAGTGTGGCACCTCAGGTGGCTTTGACTTGGTCGCTGCGAACGATGATGGATTTGGCATCGACCAAAATGTCTGGTTGGATGCTGATTGTCTGGTTCCGGGTGAGACCTATTATGTCATGGTAGATGGTCGCGACCAACAAATTGGCCAATTTGGCCTGGCAAACTGGACCAGCAGTGGTCAGAATGCGCCTTCTGCGGATTTTGCATATCAGGAAAGCAGCTATTGTTTCAAGGATCCAAATCCTGTAGCCAATATCCAGGGACTAAGCGGTGGCAGTTTTTCCGCCAATAGCCAACTCCTGTCCTTCGCCAATGCCAATACCGGGGAAGTCAATCTGGCACTCAGCCAGCCTGGTACTTATACCATTTACTACACCGTCGATGACGGGACGTGCGAAAATGTATCTTATCAGCAATTAACCATCGAAGGCTGTTTTCAGCCCGGTAGTGGCAATGCCAGTGTCAGCATCTTTCCCAATCCTGGTACCGACAATGTCAATCTGATGATCCCGGGTCATTCGGCTGCAAGGGTTCAGATTCGTATGCTTGATATGCAGGGCAAAGTGATTCTACAGGCTTCAAAAGACAGTAGAGGCGCTGGATTTACGCACTCCTTGGCCACCCAGCACCTTCCGGCTGGTCTCTACCTGATCGAGACACAATTGGGCACTGAGACCTATACCAATCGTTGGATCAAACGCTAGTTGGGACAATCTTCTGTCCGTAGCCGTTGCATTTGGATCAAGCCTCCGAGGCGAGCATCTCCGGTTTCCATCGCGATGGAATCATCCGCAAAGTATCCGACATCGAATACGACTTCATACGGGCCGGAGCGGCTACACGTATCGGTCAGGCTACTGAAATCAGCATTGGCAAATACCCCATTGAAAGCAATGCTTTGGTTATCGGCAGACCAAGTACCCAGCGTGTACTCTGTCCATTGAGCTGAATCCCGCCCACAACTTGCCCCCAGAACAACCACATCTGTGTAACTGTCGATCTGCATATAAAAAGAATCGCAACGAAAAGAGATCTGGTGTATTTGCCCCCCAAAACCTGCTGATTCAATTTCCTGCCAATCTCCACTCAGTGTGAAACGATCAATGGGTTCAATGGTCGTAGGATGACACTGAAAAGCAAATAAGCTTGGGACCAGGAGGAAGAGAAAATGAAATCGTTTCATGATTTGTTGATTGAAATAGTTCGATCAACACGCTAAATGTAAATTTAACACACTTTCTGACAAAGTTTCAAAATGATTGGTTTGACTTCGGACGCACTTCTGCTAACTTTGCGCGAAATTTCTGCATTATGCCTTTGGATCCTTCTATTCAGTCCGTGCTCATTATCGGTAGCGGTCCCATTGTGATCGGCCAGGCCTGTGAGTTTGATTATTCTGGTTCTCAGGCCTCTCTTGCCCTCAAAGAAGAAGGCATTCGGGTGGCTTTGATCAACTCCAATCCAGCCACCATCATGACCGATCCGGTGACGGCGGATGACATTTACCTCAAACCTCTCACGCCTGAATCCATCGATGAAATCCTGTCTAATCAAAAAATCGATGCGGTTCTGCCAACCATGGGAGGTCAGACTGCATTGAATTTGGCAATGGATTGTGCCAAGGCAGGGATCTGGAAAAAACATGGCGTTAAGATCATTGGTTCGGATATCACGGCCATTGACAAAGCGGAGGATCGCGAGCTCTTCCGCAAACTGATGACCGAAATGCAGATTCCCATCCCCCGAGCGGAAACTGCAAATTCCTTTCTGACCGGTAAAGAAATCGCCCAACGGATTGGATTCCCGCTGGTGATTCGTGCTTCGTACACGCTGGGTGGATCTGGAGGTGCGTTTGTTCATGAGGAAAAAGATTATGACACCCTCCTCAAACGCGGCCTGCAAACCAGCCCCATCCATGAAGTGCTGATTGAAGAGAGTATCATGGGCTGGAAGGAATACGAATTGGAAGTGATGCGTGATGGGGCAGGGAATAAAATTGTGGTCTGTACCATTGAGAATGTTGATCCGATGGGCATCCATACCGGTGATTCCATCACGGTCGCACCAGCGATGACCTTGCCAGATACCACCTACCAACGGATGCGAGACTATGCTTTCCGGGTTTTGGATGAATTGGGTGAGTTTGCTGGTGGCTGTAATGTACAGTTTGCAACTGATCCGGAGTCAGAGCGCATCATCATCATCGAGATCAACCCACGGGTCTCTCGTTCGTCCGCTCTGGCTTCCAAAGCGACTGGATATCCAATTGCCCGGATCGCGGCCAAACTGGCCGTTGGCTATCGCTTGGATGAGTTGAAAAACCAAATCACCAAGGATACCTCAGCATTTTTCGAGCCGACCCTTGACTATGTCATCATTAAGATTCCTCGCTGGAACTTCTCTAAGTTCCCCGGGGCGGATCCATATCTCGGTCTGCAGATGAAAGCAGTAGGAGAAGTGATGGGTATTGGACGAAGCTTCAATGAAGCCCTGCAGAAGGCCTGTCAATCGCTTGAGATTAACCGCAACGGCATGGGGGCTGATGGCAAGGAGTTACGCGACCTTGAGGTGATCATGAAGAGCCTCCGCAACCCTTCCGGGGATCGCCTCTTCCATGTGAAAGACGCCATGCACCTTGGAGTTCCGCTGAATGCGGTATTCGAGGCCACCAAAATTGATCGTTGGTTCCTGCGCCAGATCGAATATTTGGTTACGCTAGAAAAGGAAATTGCCCGCTTTACCATAAAAAATATTCCAGCAGAAGTACTGATGGAGGCGAAAAAGAACGGCTATGCAGACCGGCAGATCGCCCACTTACTTGGCTGTCTGGAAAGTGAAGTCTTTAGCCGGCGCAAAGAGCAGAAAGTAGATCGGGTGTACAAACTGGTGGATACCTGCGCAGCAGAATTTGAAGCCAAAACGCCGTATTACTACTCCGCCTTCGATGTCGAGAATGAGTCGGTCGTAACCGACCGCAAGAAGGTAGTGGTATTTGGTTCCGGTCCCAACCGGATTGGGCAGGGAATTGAATTTGATTATTGCTGTGTCCATGGCGTCCTCGCTGCGAAAGAAGAGGATTTTGAGACCATCATGATCAATTGTAACCCAGAGACAGTTTCTACCGATTTCAATGTTGCAGATAAACTGTATTTCGAACCGGTTTTCTGGGAGCATATTTATGACATCATCCAGCATGAGAAGCCCGAAGGCGTCATTGTACAGTTGGGTGGTCAGACAGCCTTGAAATTGGCGGAAAAGCTCAACCGCTACGATATCCCGATTATGGGAACCAGCTTCGACATGATGGACATGGCTGAAGATCGGGGCCGCTTCTCAGGTTTGTTGCGTGAGCTTGATATCCCATACCCTCACTTTGGCGAGGCGTCCAATGCAGAAGAAGCACTTGAAATCGCTCATCGGGTAGGCTACCCGGTCTTGGTACGACCATCTTACGTTTTGGGTGGACAGGATATGCGGATTGTCATCAATGACGAAGAGCTAACCCGCCATGTGATCAAGGTGATGAACACCGTACCGGGTAACAAAGTCCTGATTGACCACTTCCTCACCGGAGGCATTGAAGCAGAGGTAGATGCAATCTCAGATGGTGAAGATGTACACATCATCGGCATGATGGAGCATATTGAGCCGGCTGGCATCCATTCTGGTGATTCTATGGCGGTTTTACCTCCCTTTGATCTCAGCGAGAAAGTCCTCAATGATATGCAGGAGATTACCAGGAAGTTGGCCATTGCCATGCAGATCAAAGGCCTGATCAACATTCAGTTTGCGATCAAAGATGACACTGTATATGTCATCGAAGCCAATCCACGTGCCTCTCGTACGGTTCCATTTATCGCAAAGGCAAATGAAATCCCGTATGTGAAATATGCGACCCAGATCATGTTGGGTAAAAAGAAGCTGAGCGATTTCACCTTCGACCCCAAACTGAAAGGATACGCAATCAAAGTTCCGGTTTTCTCCTTCCACAAATTCCCCAATGTTGACAAGAACCTTGGACCGGAGATGAAATCAACCGGAGAAGAAATCTTCTTCATCAAAGACTTACAGGATCCGTTTTTCGTCAAAGCCTACAAAGAACGGAACATGTATTTGTCCCGCTAATCAGATATGCAGACCTAACTGGTTTCATCCACCAGTTAGGTCTGAAACCCATCCCAGCGGTTGTATTCCAACCAGAATATCCAGCTTCCAAATGCCGCGACCAGCAAGGCATAGAAGAAAGGGCTGAAGCCAGAGATGATCCAGAAGAAGCCAAAGAAAAAGAAGCCGTACACCCATTTCAGGAAATCTCCCAGTTCGACTGGCCGGTAGTGCATCGCACCAATCCCGAGTAAAAAGCCCGCCTGATGCAAGGCAAGCAGTGCCAGTGAGATTTCTACACCGCTTACATCCGGTAGGAAAAATAGGCAGAGCAATAAGTCTGGGGTATAAATGAATACACCACAGATCACATAGCCCAACAAACGTCTCCCACGACTAAAGGGAA
>JBCBZF010000974.1:0-2773 GCA_039815525.1 Bacteroidota bacterium
GATCCAACCCCAGATGCTAGGGTGTTGCTGTTCGATGATCCGCTTAGCGGTATCGACTTCATGGATGGTTGGACCGACATCACGTTTTCCGAGTTTTTCGCAGGCACGAATTCTAGCAATGGGTGATCCTGATGCCGACTGGCTTCGTTCCAGCGCGCGGTGCGGAAACGCGGCTCGCGAGCCTCTCTAACGACACCTGACCAAGTTGGGCGAGAACGATGTCTCGCTGACCAACAGCATTTTGACCCTCAGCCTTGATAACAACCGCTGGGTGGCGAGCAGTTCGGTCGCATTCGATGTCGCCGTCCCGTTGCCGGCGCATGTACAAGTGTTGATTGGCGGGATTACAGAGCTCGGCAATGTGAGCCGCCGCAAACCCGCCTGAACCAAAAGCTTCAACGCGGCGTTTTAAATAGAGAGCCTTGATGATTATCTGTTCACCATTTGTTTTTGCGACCGGGTAAGAAATACGAAAACGGCCAGATGTATCAGCTTTTGCACCGGTCAAAAACGTATCGCCCTGGTACACGAGAATGTTGGTGAATGCCAGTGGCTCCCCATTTTCCTTATCCAGTACTCTTCCGCTAAACCGAATTGAATCCAGGGGCACAAGTTCTTCTTTCTGCCCAAAAACTTGTGAAATCAGTAGGAGTGAAACAACGAAAAGAAAAGTGGTTTTCATGAGGTTTGTCTTTAGAAGTGTTTCGGTCGTGTATGCTTGATGCGACAAGATTGTCTCAGTTTTTTGGGAAAAACATGCGCCGGTAGGCGTTATCAGATTCGATATCTTCAACCCATTCTACTTGAATAGAGCACGGGACGGGCCAAAAGACCACCTCTTTTCGCCGTTTTGGGCCAATGAATTCACGAATTGGGAAACGTTTACTTTGTGCTAAATACCGAAAATCAATTATCGTCGGAGCATTTGCCTGAACCAGCGGAAATGAGATTGAAAAGAGACCAGTCTCATCGGTTCGAGCGCCAACAATAAACTTTTCTCCGACCCAAACGAGAACCGTAACATATGCAAGAGGCGTTTGATTGGGCCCAACCACTCTTCCCTGAATCCGAAGCGAATCCAATGGTATCAGATCATCGGTTTGTCCCATCATCACAGAGCACATACACAGCAGACAGATGAAAATGAGTGGTTTCATGCTTATTACGGATTTGGTCGTGGTTCAGCAGGATTTTTCTTCGGCGGAAAGATCACCACATGAGAAAGATAGGCATTGTAGTCGAGAAAAGGGGTTCGAATAAATAGGGGACTGTAGCCCCAGGCTGCTTCAAACTCCCGCGCTGGCGCGCCTACCCAATTGCACTCTTTGAGTGCGCCAAAACGCGTGATCCAGGTGTGGATGCCCTGATAGCTAAAGCCCCACCCAAAGGTCTGATTGGCCAATAAAGTCTCAATTTCTGCATCGTCTTTGCCTTTGATGTACATGTCCTCCAGTGGGATATCAGGCTGCCGCCAGACCGGATAATCCTTTTGGCGTGCAAATGACTTTTTGCATTGGGCGAATTCGCGCGAAGTGGAATCGATCACCAGCCAGGCTTTCCAACCGTAATAGCGGGTGAGCAGATAGCCAATGGACCAGCCCGCATGTTCGCGTTTGCCCCAATGCACCCGGTGGAGCGAATCCAGCCTGTCCCATTCGTCTCCCAGTCCGGCTTTCAAGGCTCTGACCGCATAAATGGTGCAGTGCATGCTGTCCGGGCGTTCGCCCTGCATTGCAACCGCCTCCGCAAAGCGGAGCCAGGTGATGGTGTCCACTTCTTCGCGCCAAATGGTGCCATAGTATGGACTGAGGCTGTCTTTATACTGCCAGAAATGGCGATTTTCGATGGCCGCAATGGCATTGAGCGCTGCAGGCGCATCAAAATTCTGGTAGGGATTGGCAGTGGGGGGGAGAGGGGCTGAGAAAAGGGAAAGTTCTGTTTGAATGTTGGTGTGTTCTCGTGCCGGTTCATGCCAGTACACCAGAGCGGCGGCCAGGAATAAGCAGAAAAAGGAAGCAATGCCAATGATTTTCACGGTCGGTTGATTGAATGATCTGACAGGTCAATAGAGACAGTACGGGTACTTAATGGTGCTTTCTGCGAAAGATACGGTTGAGGGACTTTCTCTTGGGATTGCTGTTCTATTTTACATACAAGACACATCCATCATCTATTTTCCATATCTTCAGGAAGAGAAATTTTCTGGCAGATGAAGCAGCTTTACCCAACCTTTGGGTACTGTCATATCGTGTAGAAAGGCACACACTGATATTTCCCACATGAAGACAAAACTACCCCTCCTGATCCTGATCATGGGACTAAGTCCCAGTCTGTTCGGCCAATTCACACAAGTCTTGCAGACCAATTGGGCCAGTCATTATCTGCATCGTGATGCAGATGGCCTGTATTCTGACAGTTTGTCCGCACACGTCATCCGCGTGATGGCCGACAATGGACAAAGCTGGGACCTGAATACCATCATTGATTATGAACGGCAGCGCATTGATGCGCCCCAGTTTCTGCTGCGCACAATCGATCATCTGGCCGATCGAATCTGGTTCCATGATCCGGGTAGTTTTGTGCTGCTTACACAGACCGAGGTCGGTCAGCAGTGGCTGTTTGACACCACAGCCCAAGTCATGGCCCTGCATGAACGGACCAGCATCGAGACGATCTATGAACAACAGGACTCCGTCCGCCTGATCCTATTGTCGACCGGCGACAGCATTCGCTGGTCTCAGAACTATGGCCTGTTACAGTTTCCGGATGGCTA
>JBCBZF010000284.1:0-7105 GCA_039815525.1 Bacteroidota bacterium
CCTTGTGGCTCGATATACATACCACATCAAATGATGAAATACCTTATGCAGAGACGGCAAGTAACCGGTTCTACCATTTCTTGAGACATCCTCCGGACCAGTAGAGCCACAATACCTTGTGGCTCGATATACATCCCACATCAAATGATGGAATCCCCTATGCAGAGACGGCAAGTATGACCGTCTCTACCATTTCTTGAGACATCCTCCGGACCGGTAGAGCCACAATGCCTTGTGGCTCGATATACATACCACATCAAATGATGAAATACCCTATGCAGAGACGGCAAGTATGACCGTCTCTACCATTTCTTGAAATGACCTTGATATCCTATTTCTTTTCGGGAATACGCGCCGGCAGAAACTTTCCGTGAAAGCCCAGATTGACATCTTTCCCTTGCAAAAGCGTGATGATGATTTGATATTCCCCCACTTTGTGATCAATTGGAAACGCCATGCGAAGCTTCATCGATTCTCCTGCTAACAGACGACGTCCTGACAGAGAATACTTTTCCTTTCCGGTATAGACCCATTTTCCCCTTTCGAATAGATGATAGACAATTTGGGGGATCAACTGAGGATTCGCAGAAAAGTCCATCTCAGCATCGGTATCATTGAAGAGCGTCAAGTCTATGCTGTCTCTTATTCCAAGTGATTGCAGGTCTTCTAGATGATCAACTTCAATCCGCAGACGGTTGAATGAACGAAAGTTGTCGTAACAGCGATAGTATTTGGTCTTTCCCTGGGGCGTCTTGTATTCAGTGGTTTGAAAAGAAGTATTCAGCCCGCAGATACAGACAGACTCTCCCTGCATACCCACCTCTCCATCCCAATGGTCGTATTGGGTTTTATGGTAGGTGTACATATTGTAATCATGGGCGTAGTTTTCGGAATAAAAATTGAATTTTGAGGCGAGGCGGTAAGAATTGATAAAGGCAACTTTTCGGCCCTGCGCAATGGCGTCGATTTGCTTTGTCCACTCCGGCCAGCCATGAAATTCAGTCCGATAGCGGGTGATGGAAGGAGCAAAATTGACCATCAATAATGCCCGTAGGAAGAACAGCAAAGCGAGTGTAGGGATCCACAATCGAAAAAGCCAGATGCGCCATTTTACCTTCTCCTGCAAAAACTGGTAAGCGAGCACGATCAAGGGAATAAAAGCTGAAGCGGACCAATTTGCCTCGATATTGGTCCGAAAGCTCAGAATCAGCAGAAAGATCAAAAAGCCAATCAGACCAAATTTCAACCCCCGATCAAAATCATTGGAGACTTTGGCTTTGAAGGCGGCCGGAAAAAGAATAAAACCAGCCAGCGGACCCGCAACCAATAGTTGGGTAAGCACATAATTTCCAGCGAACTCCAGTGGACGTGGATCTTTGATGCGATCAAAGAGATGGTATTGAAAGGTCGCAAAATTGGTATCCAGCAACCACTTGAAGTGCGGCAGATACAGCACAAAAGCGGTACCGACAATCAACCAGAAAGAACCTTTTCGTAACATTTTCAAATTGGAAAGCAACACCAGACCAATGAGAATTAAGCCGTGGTATTTGCTGTACAGCACACAAGCCGTTGTGAGGGCCAGTCCAAGAACGTTGAACCAATTATCCGCCTGGAGATATCGTTTGTAGAAGTAAAAAAAAGCCGCACAGAAAAAGATCAGGGGTGCATCCGGCGCAGCAAAAAAGCCGCCCACGTGTACCAGGAGGATGGACGTGATGATCACCACGAATAAAAAAGGTGATCGCTGATCGGTCAGACGATAAACCAAAAGCATGGCGAAGGCATTACAGAGAATCACAACCAGCCTTACACCAATTTCGCCCGGCAGCAGGAAACTGCCGATCCGAATCAACAAAGCAATCATCGGCGCATGTTCTGCATACCCCCAGGCCAGATTTTGTGAGAACATCCAGTAATAAGCCTCATCATGAAACAGCTCCGTCCAGATGCCCTGGATCATATTGATGCCCAGCCATACCATCAAGGTCCAGAGGATTGCGTATGGCTTTGACTCAAACCAGTCAGAAATTTTTTGCCAGTTCATATTCTGGCGCAAGTTAGCCAATTCCGTCTTTGAAAGTAGCAGAACGCCACGCTATAATTGCCAGGCCCCTTTTTTTATAAAAAACTCATAATCAGATGAATATGAAAAATAAGCAAGATTAACAAGCATGAAAAAGGGGCGAAATTGTCATTGGCAGACAACTGAAATTGCTGCATATATGTATCAGAATTGTTTATCCAGGAAAAAGTGAAGTTCACAAGACCGCTTTCTTCCCCACGAGGCTGTGTATACAGCCTCTTTTTTGTCACACACTTTTATTTCCCAGAAAACCTTTGTCAGTCCCCGCAAACAAAATTTACCCTTTGTCAAGTCTCCTCATAAGTGCGGGAAGATTTCAAGGAGTCTATATGTCGTAGAATTGGCTCATTCAGAAAATCATAACATACTTACTATCAATATATTAAAATACAAAGCTGTTTATACACAGTTAAGAAAACCACCATTTTCTGTTGTTGTGATGAGGCTCAAAAAAAGGGAACTATGTCTCACAAGCTAGCTTCAATCCTTTTTTGTATTCAATTCAACAAAAGACTTTCATGAGAAAAATCAGCCTGCTTCTGTTCAGCTTGGTCGCCTGTTTAGGCGCCTTTGCACAGACAGCCAATGTGCAGATCATCCACAACTCGGCCGATCCCGCGGCAGCTACTGTGGATATCTACATCAACAGTGGTAGTACCCCCGCCATTGATGATCTCTCTTACCTGGAAGCAACCGCTTTCCTCGCCCTCCCCGCCAATGCAGCCTTGACAGTAGGTGTCGCACCCGGAAGCAGTACCGGTCCTGCAGACATCATTGCCAGTTTCCCCCTTCCTGCATTGACCCCAAATGAAAACTATGTCGTGGTCGCAAATGGCGTACTCGATCCAAATCAATTTGACACCAGCGCCAATGGCAGCAACATTGCCTTTAACCTGGAAATCATCACACCTGCCCTGATGATGGACAATGGCAACAACGTGTCTCTGGCTGTTTTTCATGGCTCTCCTGATGCACCAGCCGTAGATGTTTTGGCCAATAATGCTGGTCCATTGGTTCCCAACCTCAGTTATGGCAATGCAACCGGCTATGTTTCCCTTCCGCCAGCTGAGTATTTCCTGAGCGTAACGCCAGCTGGAGCCAATAATGTGATCGTTGGTACCTTCGTAGCAGACGTTTCTGGTCTTGCTGGTGGTGCAGGGGTCGCCTTTGCGTCCGGTTTTCTCAACCCAGCGGCTAACCAAAATGGTGCGGCTTTTGGCCTGTATGTCGCTTTGCCAGATGGAACAGTGCTCACCTTGCCAGCAGTAGATTGCAGCCTTGGCATTCTGGATTTCACCTTGATCGATGCCCAGGCAGACACGGTTATCACAGCCTACGATCCCATTCCGGATGGTGCCATGATTGATCTGGCTGCGGTGGGGACTGATCGCCTCAATGTCAGGGCGAACCTTTGTCCTGGTTTCGGAGCCGGAAGTATCGGCTTCGACGTAAGTGGCAGCCAATCTTATAATACCACAGACAACAATAAGCCTTTTGCCCTTTTCCGCGACAATGGCAATGGCAATTTTTATATCTGGCCCAAGCCACGTCCTAAGGTGGGTGAGAGCTACAGTCTTACTGCGACTGCCTATTCTGCCAAACACCAGAAAGGCACGGCTGGTACACCACAATCGGTGAATTTTTCCTTTGTCAATTCCAGTGTGCCTGCACAAGTGCAGATTATTCATAACTCTGCTGATCCAGCCGCCGCGACAGTAGACATTTACCTCAACAATGGCAGTTCGCCAGCGATCGAAGACGTAGATTTCCGGACCGCTACGCCTTTCATTGACCTGCCATCTGCGACAAATCTGACTGTGGGTGTTGCCCCAGGCAACTCTACCGGACCTACAGATATCATTGCCAATTTCCCCATCGGTAAACTGACTGCCGGAGAGAAATATGTTGTCATGGCCAATGGTGTGCTCCATCAGGGACAGTTTGACCAGACCGTCAATACCAACATCGGCTTTACCCTGCGAATTTTCACACCTGCCCAGACCAGTTCCGGAAACAATGATGTTGCCTTGCTGGCGTATCATGGCGCTACTGACGCCCCTGCAGTAGACATCCTCGCCAACAGTGCCCCGCTGGTACCGAATCTTAGCTTTGGTAATTTTGCCGGATATGTCAACGTCCCAGCCGCAGTTTACACCCTGGATGTAACACCTGCTGGTCAGAATACCAATGTTCTCGCTTCTTACCGTGCAGATCTGAGTGGTCTGGGAGGCGGCGCTGCGGTTGTATTCGCCTCAGGCTTCCTCAATCCTGCCAACAATCAGAACGGCGCTGCCTTTGGTCTGTTTGCCGCTCTACCGGACGGAACGGTGATCGAATTGCCACCTCCTGGTGCATCAGTTCAGATCATCCACAATTCACCTGATCCTGCAGCAGCTACAGTTGATATCTATATCAATGGTGGCGCGACGCCTGCAATCGATGATTTGGATTTTCGCTCTGCAACACCTTTCCTCACCCTTCCTTCGGGTGTGCCATTGACAGTCGGTGTTGCACCCGGTACCAGTACGGGGCCAGCCGATATCATTGCCAGTTTCCCTTTACCAGCCTTGACCCTGGATGAGAAATATGTGGTGATGGCCAATGGCGTCCTGGATCCAACTCAATTTGACAGCAGTGTCAACGGAACGGCAATCGGTTTTGATCTCAAAATCCTAACCCCTGCTTCTACCAATTCAAGTGCAGGCAATGTAGATGTCGTGGCCTTCCATGGTTCGCCAGACGCACCAGCCGTAGATGTCCTGGCGTTTCAAACCACACCACCAATCATTCCCAACCTGAGCTTCGGTACATTTAGTGGCTACCTCACATTGCCAGCAGCAACTTATGTTCTGGATGTAACCCCTGCTGGTCAGAACAGCGTTGTGGTTCGTTCTTCTTTGGCTGACATCAGTGGTTTGGGAAGCGGCGCCACAGTGGTATTTGCTTCGGGTTTCCTGAATCCTGTCAACAATCAGAACGGTGCTTCCTTTGCGCTCCTGGCTGCCTTACCGGATGGTACCGTGATTGAACTCCCAGAGTTTGACTGTGATCTTGGCATTCTGAACTTTAGCCTGATCAATGCGAAAACAGATGATCCAGTGGCCGGATATGACCCAATTGTCGACGGTGCCGTGATTGACCTTACGGCAATCGGTACTGACCGTCTAAACATCCGCGCCAATCTATGTCCTGGTTTCCCAGCGGGAAGTGTTCAGTTCCAGTTGAGCGGTAGCCAAATGGCCAGCACCAATGACAACAACCCTCCTTTTGCTCTCTTTGGAGACAATGGAAATGGTGGATTCTTCCAATGGCCTAAGCCACGTCCAAGTGCTGGTGATAGCTTTACGCTTAGTGCGACTTCTTTTGGCGGAAACTCCGGCCAGGGAAGTAATGGAATCAGTACCAGCGTCTCTTTCTCCTTTGTGGGCAGTGCCCGCCTGGCTGAAGAATTGGCGGATCTGGTCCTGTATCCAAACCCAAGCACCGGCAGCATTCAGTTGGATATCCCTGCAAATTTACAGCAGGAGTCTCTTTCGATTCAGATCCTGAATACCATGGGACAAACTGTCTTTACGCAGAATCTTGACGGAGCGGTAAGCTACCGCCTGGATCTGGACAGCCTACCAGACGGCATTTACATTCTCAACCTGCAATCCCGTCAGGAAGAAGTCAGCCGGAAGCTGGTCATTCAGCGGTAATTCACTTGTATCAGCTTTCAGTATCTATAGGGTGGGGACGATTTACTTCGTCTCCGCCCATTTTTTTGTCGGACTGCCCAACGTGCAAGCGGGGAAACGCGTGTCTCAGACAAACACACATAGTATCATGAAAGTCCTTGTTTACAATGACGTCAATGCTCACATTGGCGGCGCCGAAACCTTTTGTCACGATCTAATCGCAGGTGCCAGAGAAAAAGGCCATCAAGTTCAATTTGTCTCATTTCGCGAAAAAGGGATGCCCCGTCAGCGTCTCATTGGTAAGATTCGATATGTTTTCTCCAATCAGTTGTTGCAGCCCTCTATCATTCGGGCCATGGCTGAGGCGATTGCCGCATTCCAGCCTGATGTCATCCATTGTCACAACAACTACGCCTACACCGCCTCTGTGATGTATGCAATCAAACGCAGCAAAGTTCCCATGATTGGTACACTACATGATTTTGATTTACTGGCACCCTTCTTCCAGGCGCCTACCCCACTCCGATATCTAAAAAAACGTCAATTCCGCAACATTCTACAGCAAGCACAGCTAATTACTTCTCCGACCCATAAACTGATTCGACAGCTCCAACCCATTTTGGGTGCAAAGTTTACCTACCTGCCTTTGTTTGTGGATTTTGACCGTTGGCCATATCAAGCGAAAAAACACCAAAATCCACCCCAGATTGCCTTTTTAGGCCGAATCATTCCTGACAAAGGCATATTCGTTTTATTGGAAGCCATGAAACTGCTGGTGAAGCAATTTCCAGAAGCCAGTCTGACGTATATAGGTGGTGGGTATGAACTAGATGGTTTGAAAAAGCTTATTCTTTTCCATGGCTTGGATCAACACATCCGCTGTACGGGTTATGTCTCTCATGAAGAAGTGATCCGCATCCTCAATGTGTCCCGTTTTCTGGTCTTGCCTTCGATTTATGAGGAATTATTTGGTCTGGTTGGCATTGAGGCACAAGCACTTGGTTTGCCTGTCATTGCTGCGGATCGAGGCGGGATTTCCGAATGGTGTATGCATGAACAAACTGGCTTACTGTACGCAGCCCAGGACGCACCACAACTTGCCGAATACATGGCACTTTTACTCAGAGATCAGGATTTCGCCCAAAAGCTTTCTCATCAGGCGTATCATCATATCAAAACCCATTACAGTCGTGAAAACTGTATCAGCAAATTGATCGGTATCTATGAGCAAGCCCTGGTCAGGGGGAAAAAGATGTCTCTTGAATGAAAGTGGTTGCTCAAGGGTGTATGATGGAACCAGGATATAAACGTCCTGTCTCACTTAGAGGATGAAGGTGAACCC
>JBCBZF010000875.1:0-3128 GCA_039815525.1 Bacteroidota bacterium
AGCCGGTGCAGGCGGCTACTTTTACTATATGGGCTTGAATGAGGGCAATGTTGAACTGGACAATGGTGGGGAAAAAACCTTGAAAGTAACCGTAGATGAGCTGACCTATGTTCTGCAAGCGGGTGGGACTGAGGTCCTTCAATTGGAAAAAGGCCGCCATCGTTTGCTGATCAAGGATGAAGATGGTGAAACCATTGAAGAGTCAGTCTTTCTGGTTGAAAATGGTGGAATCATCAATGCTGCACAAGTCAGTTACATTGTTTGGGCTGATTTGTATGGAGATCCTGCACTCAGAGAAAGTAAATTACAGGAAGAGTTTTTTAGCATAGAAGGGGTGGAAAAAGTGCGCGGAAAAGACAAAAAGGTCAAGCGTGAATTCATGGGCGAATTCAACCGGCTGGACAAAGAAAATTATTATATCGAGCAGACCTGGCACTACGGCCTTGCAGAAGACTGGCCGGACGAACGCTACGACTGGCGCCCTACTGAAGAAAAATACCAGGTTCGTCGCAAGGTATATCGTGAACAGGCACTTTTTACCCATCTGAACAGTCTTGCTACCCCTCTCAATCAATAATGCATGAATCGTACTCGTTCCTTTGCCACACGTGATGGGTATTGCCACCTTTATTCTGATCGGATCGAAATAGAGCAATCCGGAGGGCTTCGGAAATGGCTCGATCAAAAAGGCATTCGAAGAGAGGCCGCTCTTTACCTGTTGGCAGTGATATTGTTTGCAATTTTGGCCCTGGTAACTGTCCTGATTGAAAATTACTTCCTGGCCATCTTTTTCGCCGGCGTTATGTTGGTATCCCTCTTTACTGCATTCAGCCAGCGGAATACGTCTTTTGCCTTTCGGATTCCACGAAGCCAAATTGAGGAAGTCCATTATTTTCCCGCACAGGAAGGCATGTCGAGAGCCTCTTTTCGGATTGATTATCGATCTGGAAAGTCTTTACTCAAGCGCTGGGTCAAATTGCCAGGGAAGACCCAAAATGGCAATGCAATTGCCCAGTCAGCTTATTGGATGATGAAAGAAGAAGGTCTGCTGGCCGAAACCCCATAAAAATGTATCTCAGCACTGCTGCACAAATCCGGGAAGCTGACCGGATCATGATGGCGGAAAAACAATTTCCAGGTATCATCCTGATGGAAACTGCTGGGCGAAAGGCGGCAGAAGCCATTCTTGACCACTATCCCGACGCCCCTCTCTATTATGTGTTGGCTGGGCCCGGTAACAATGGTGGAGATGGTCTCGTCATCGCGCGGATGTTGCACCTTAAGGGAAAAACGGTCAGGCTCCGTTTATCCCATCCACCAGAACGTTTTCGGGGAGATGCAGCGGTGAATTGGAAAATTATTCAGCACCTCAGCCTGGATTGGCAGGTCTATCAGAGCGGTGAATTGGCCTCCATTTCCCTTCCAGCTGTGGTGATTGATGCTTTACTTGGCACCGGAATTCAGTCATCGGTTCGGCCGCCAATTGCAGGCATTATAGAAGAAATCAACACATTTTCAGGTCCGGTTGTGGCAATAGATCTGCCTTCGGGACTCAATGCCGATAGCGGCGCGATCCCCAGTGTCGCGGTACAGGCAGACCTGAGTTTGACGTTCCAGTGCGCAAAATTGTGTCACGCCATTACCCCTGCATCAGAATACTGTGGCCTCACGAAGGTATTGGATATCGGCATTTGGCCGGATGTAATGGCATCACTTGGGATCAAACGATATTGGCAGACCTATGCACCTACATTACCTGAACGGGGGCATAGCAGCCACAAAGGAACATTTGGGCATATGTTGCTCATGGCAGGCAGCACTGACATGGGTGGTGCTGCTGCTTTGAGTGCGCTTGCCGCGATTCGCAGCGGCCTCGGCCTCCTAACAGTCTTGTGTCCACAGACCTGCAAACATGTCATCCAAAGCCTGGTCCCCGAAGCAATGGTCGTGGGGCTAAAAGGCGATCATTTTTCCCTTGAGCATCTGCCGATCGTGCGGAAGCATCTGGATCGAAAGACCGCCGTCGCCATCGGTCCGGGCTGGGGACAGCATACGGATACGGCTGCTTTCATGAAAGTGCTCCTTCCTACGCTAAGGATGCGTCTATTGATTGATGCAGACGGGCTTAATCTTTTGGCCAAAGAGGCGCTGTGGAATCAATTGCCAGCAGAATGTGTGTTGACGCCGCATCCTGGTGAAATGAAAAGGCTGACAGGTCAGGATGATATACAGTCGCAACGGCTGCAATATGCAGAGGCATTGGCGACGCAAAGCGGCTGTACCGTGGTCCTCAAAGGCGCCGGGACCATCATCTCCTCACCCGATGGCCAAAGTTGGGTAAATGCCAGTGGGAATCCAGGGATGGCGACAGCTGGTTCGGGAGATGTCCTCAGTGGGATGATCGGTGGTTTGATGGCTCAACCTATCCCTTTTGTTGATGCAATCAGGGCCGGAGTTTGGTGGCACGGCCGGGCGGGTGATCTGGGAAGAGAAAAATTCGGCGCAGCAGCACTCACTGCAACACGGATTGCTGGATGTATTGAGATGAAGTGATAGGAAAATTGCCGGCTTCAGTCGTTTAAGATTGTCAGAATCTGGCTGATATCTTTTTTTTCAGCTAAGCCAATCAGGCGGAGAAAGGCCCGACTCCGCAATTGTGGCATCAGAATCAGCTTTGCTGTGGCAATGGTGCGGATATCTTCCTGTCGTATGATCCTGTCCAGGTCAGGGCCATCTTTGAGAGATTCGCACTTTTGTGCGACCCGCCACGCATTTTTTCGCGCTTTTTTGAGAGAAAATGAAGCAAACTGCTCATCAATCGAACCCGCCATCCGATCCAGTAGTCCCAACATAGGTGAAATATGATTGAGCCGGCTCTGAACATCCCGCAACATGCCAAGCAGCAAATCATTGATGGCCAGGAAGTCATCTTCCAACGCCGCCAGGGGCTGTCCGAAAGCCTGAGCGGTCTGGGCTGCAGCAATGCCAAGGTCTAAATTGATATGGGCATTGATGCCGAGGAAAAGGTGTTGCAGGACACTTTTACGGTTCTTTTCGGCCGTACGAAAGGCGATCGCCCAGGAACCAGTGGGACGTTTTCCCTTTCGGTACAGTTTCCAGGCATCGAG
>JBCBZF010000913.1:0-2968 GCA_039815525.1 Bacteroidota bacterium
AGGTGGTGAAGGGCGGCGAAGGGCGGCGGGTAGCGGCCCGCTCTTCGATGCTGGAGACCATTGATAGGTAGAGTTGGGAACCGGCACTGCGGTCAGGGTCATATTGTTGTTGCAGGAATCACCCGTAATGGCAGAACTGGCGGAGAATGAAATCGAATCGGCCAAAATCAAGTTGTCCAGGTAGTAGTAGGATCCGCCGGCATTACTGGTCACACAAGCTGGTCCCAGCACGATGGCGTTGATGTTATTGACAGGAGTGAAAGAAATTGTCACTTCTAACCAATTGCCCTGGGTGCCATTCACATTAACAGATCCCAATTGCGTCCAATTGGCCACATTTGTTGGGCAGCCAATGAAAGGACTTCCACCTCCAAAAGGCAGATTGGCACAATTCGTCGTGCCAAACAAAGCCAATTCAAAGGGGAGGTTTACCCCCCAACCACCAGTACCCGGTGTCCCAAGTCCAATCCAACATTTCAATAAATAATTGGTCCCGGCATTCATGGCTCCTGTCAGACAGGCACCTACATATTCTTTATAGCCAGCTGCATTGTCATCAATGAAGCCAACGTATCCAACTCCGTCAGGAAGCGGGGAAGGCGGATTGGGCATGAAGGCCGGCGGCGGCAAAAAGCCACAGGTATTATAATAGTCCGAGGTTGCACCAGAAGCCTGAATCCAGGTATTGGCGCAATTCATTTGTGAGAGGCCTGTCGGACAACAGTTAGTTGACTCAAAAGAAGGATTGGGGATCAGTGAAATTGGGTTTCCTACAGTGAGACCACCACAGGCACAATCAGGATCATTCAGATCAATCAGGCCATCGGCATCATCATCAAGGGCATTGTCGCAGATCTCCTGTGCGCTCAGACCAAGTGCTGCAAAAAAGATCATAAAGACAATCGACCGGTTCATCCATTGTGGTAGGCATTTCAACATGGCTATGGGACTAATGTGTATCGTAAAATGTGTAGTGCGTCCTCAGAAATATAGAAAATCCTAACGATATTTCGGCAATTTCACCTATACACAAATCTCTCAGAAATACATTTTTTTAGGGATTGAAGCCCTTTTTTCCTACTTTTTCTTACTCTCAATATTGACGAAAAAACATGAACTTCCATAAGATCCCAACTGTCGACCTCAAAGACTACACGGAAGGCACTCCCACTCAAAAATCTGCTTTCGTGCAGGCGTTGGGAGATTCCTTCTCCAATATTGGCTTCGCAATCGTTTCAAACCACGGTGTGCCGCAGGCTCTGATTGATCAAGCTTATGAAAGTTTTCAAACCTTTTTTTCTTTGCCAGATGAGACAAAACGAAAATATGAAAATTCTGAGCTAGCGGGACAAAGAGGCTATATTTCCAAAGGTCGGGAACATGCGAAAAATTCAAATGTGGGAGATTTGAAAGAATTTTATCACATCGGACAGATCGTTGAAGATGGAGATCCGATCAAGAGAGAATATCCCGACAATATCTTTCCGGAAGAAGTCAAAGGGGTGGAAGAACATGGCGTGGCCTTATATCGTTCTCTGGAAAAAAGCGGAAAATCATTGTTACAAGCCATTGCCGAATATCTGGAACTTCCAGTAGATTACTTTGACAGCAAAGTGCGTCATGGCAACAGCATTTTGCGTCCGATTCACTATTTCCCAATTGAAAACCCCGAGTCTGTCCCTGATGGTGCAGTACGTGCAGCAGAACATGAAGACATCAACCTGATTACGCTGCTGATTGGTGCCAGTGCTGATGGTTTACAGGTATTGAACTCGGAAGGACAATGGATTGGGGCCGCTCCTGAAGCCCATCAGATTGTGATCAATGTCGGCGACATGCTGCAAAGACTCACCAACAACAAACTCAAGTCTACTACCCACAGGGTGGTCAACCCACCGCGTGCAGAAATGCATAAGCCGCGTTATTCCGTGCCATTTTTCCTACATCCACGCTCTGACATGGATCTTACGTGCCTGAACAGCTGCATTGATGCAGCACATCCAAAATTGTACAGCGATATGACAGCGGGTCAATACCTTGACGAGCGTTTGCGTGAGATCGGGTTAAAGAAGTAAAAGACTGATCTTTCAAACCATATCTTCTACGCCCAGACGTTTCAGCCATTCTTCCGGCGGTCCATCCCAGATGTTGCCGACATTGCCCATGTACTGCAAATCGTCTATACCCATCCGAGAGGTCCAAAACCCACTGGCCACGAAGTCCCGGAAGAGATTGAAAAAGGCAACGCCCTGACTCATCTCTGGTTCAGCAACCTCCGGATAGGCAATCTGATCAAGAATTTCCGTCATTTCATTTTCTACACACCCAATAAAGGGCTTATCAAAACGGTGCAGACATTGGGTATCCAGCCATTTTAGACCACCCCGCATCTTAATCTGATGAATGGGCTGGTCTTTCATCATGAAGTCGATGAACTCCACCACGCCAGCATCGGAAGCACTACCAGATCGCTCATCCGCAGGGATGATCATATCGGCCAATGCCTTAACGGTAGCGGTTTCATGCGCATCAAAGAAAGGCACTTCCATGAGCTTTTGATCCCGTTCGTTGAGGTCAAAGGTTTGTCCGTCATGCGTATGTACCGGAACCGGTGGCGTTTCTTCAATTGGTTGCTGGGGTTCGCATCCGGTTAATGCCAATCCGGTTCCCAGAGAACCGGCGGCTAAATATTTAAGGCTGTCTCTTCTTGATATAGGTTGTTTTGCCATGATATTCTTCGGATAAATAGCGTCAGATACGATCAAACATTACCATTGCGCATTTCTTCCAGCATATACTCTGAAGCGCGCATAGAAAGCGCCAGAATGGTCCAGGTGGGATTTTTGTCTGCATTGGAGACAAATGAACCACCATCTACCACGAATAGGTTGGGGACTTCATGACTCTGGCAATATTGATTCAGGACTGATGTACGGGGATCATTGCCCATTCGGGTAACCCCCACTTC
>JBCBZF010000269.1:0-7282 GCA_039815525.1 Bacteroidota bacterium
GAGGAGAAGGGGATTCACCGCTACTTTCTGGACTAGGCTTGCAAAGTCGATTCCAATATAAGCCGAACCCAGAAACAGTTTGGCATCGTCTAATTGTAATTGTTCGTTTATTTGCATCCTCAAATCTTCCATCAAACCATTCAGTCGATGCCCAGTTGTGCCGGAAAAAGTTCATCCCAAACATTCTCAGTTTCTTTGAGTACAACCGATACAAACTGGCCCAATTCGTCATTGGGTTGTGAGGGCTGATACTGTTGCTGCGTGGGGGCTGCCATACCGCCAGCCTGACTGTCCAACAGGGCAGCTGGATCGCCCCCTAATAAGCCAATGATGATGGCAATGATGATCGTACCTAAACCAATGCCGCCTGCGCGACGACCCATCCGACTGCGTCCGGGGCTTTGCCCACGACGGTCTTCAACATTGCTGCTTCCTTGTCTGCCTCTCCAGCGCATGATATTCGTTTTTAGGGGAGTGTGTGAAAATTATTCCTGGGGCTAAATCCGCGACCAGACTGAGCTTAAACTATCGAATTTCTCTCAATTCGCCATGAATTGATGCGAACTTTTGAAGCAGTCCCAGGCAAGACGTCACATCTGGATGTAATTTTTTTCTATCTGCTTGGATATTGATGGGAATTGCATCGTATATCGAAGGTGAAATGCTTTGGGAAAATAAAAGCATTTCTCTTTTCGGCATACCCTCAAAGTCAGTGGTTTGGAGAGAAAAGAAATTCCCACACCACGTTCGTTTGAGTATAAAAAACCCATTATCTTCGTGCGTGCGTACGATTTTCCCCTTTTTGCTTTCTCTTTGGCTGCTGGCTTGTCAGTCCGGTCCGGCACCATCTGGTTCCCCATCAGGTGAATCTGAGGATCCATTTCTCCTCCTCAACCAAACCACCGACCAATTCCATGAACCATCGGAGGATTTCCTGGTCAAGGATGAAGAGATCCGTCAGTATTATAACATCGACAATCAGGGGATCAGCTTTTATGCCAGCCCCGAGGATCGGGCCGCAGGAAAGATTGAGGCACGCATCTACAAAGAAGAATATGGTCTGACCAGCCGTTTTTTTGCGGCTTACCCACTCGACAGCATTGTTTCCTGGTACCAGAAAAAAGGGCTCGGCAAGTGGCCTGCCCGACTGTCGAGAACCCATAACCGAGTGAGATTCTCATACCGCCCTGGTGCAGAAAAGCCCTTGAGTGGACTGAGGGTTGCATTGGATCCCGGGCATTTGGCGGGCGATATGGAATTGGCAGAGTTGGAAGGTAAATATGTTAAAATGAAACCTTCTGCCGATGTTGGCAGTGAAGCCATCAATTTTTTTGAAGCAGATCTTACTCTCGCAACTGCTCATTTGATCAGAGAGAAACTGGATTCTCTGGGCGCAAAAGTCATGATGACCCGCAGCAAACGGGGACTTGGTATCAGAGGCATCAGTTGGAAAGACTGGCGCAAAAAGGCTTTCCCCGATACGCTCAAGCTGGCGGTCCAGGAGGGTCGTATGACCAAAGAGCAGGCGAAGCATTGGCGTAAAAAGGCACGTGAAGACCAGATCATGGGACAGTTTTACACCGCAGACGATCTCCGTGAACGGGCCAAAGCCATCAATGACTTCATGCCACACCTTACACTCATCATTCACTTCAATGTACATGGCCCCAATTGGGAAAAGCGGGATGACGATGGATTCTTCCAACCGACCCAGGAGAATTACAGCATGGCCTTCACGCCGGGAAGCTTTATGGAAGGCGAATTAGCGGATGTTAAATCGCGGGTCGCTTTCTTGCGCCTACTGGTCAGCAATGATCTGGAAACCTCCAGTCGGCTCTGCCATTTTTTCCTACAAAAATCAGAAGAGTTTACCGGGGTCAGACCAGTTGGAGATGATGATGATCTTTCATATCTCAATCGATCAAGTATGCTCACCGGGCCAAAAGGCGTGTATGCGCGTAACCTAACCCTTACCCGTCTGGTAGCCGGGCCAGTGTGTTATGGTGAAAGTTTGTGTCAGGATCATTTCCGGGAAGCCATCACCTTGAACCAAAAAGATATCGCAGTAGAAGGAATTCCAGTTTCCAGTCGTCTCAAAAAGGTAGCCAGAGCTTATGTGGAAGCAGTTCTCGAATTTGTGAAGGATGGAAAAAGTCTCTAAATTCGGCCCTCAAATTCACCCCAAAATCCGACAAAAGTCGTGACGGAAATTCTCCTCATCCTAACGGTATTTTTCCCCTTGATCGGGGCCGCCGTGATCCCTGCCTTTCTGCGTGAAGAATCGGAGGGAACAGCCAAACAGATTGCGTTTTGGAGTTCTATGGTCCCTTTCCTGACCAGCATTGTGCTGTATTTCCAGTACAGCAGTCTGGCTGCAGCTGGGGCCGATTTCCCCATCTCCATTCAATATGACTGGCTTTCAGCCGGTGGTTTGGACATCAACTTTCACATGGCACTGGATGGTATTTCGATCTATCTGGTCATGCTGACCACCTTGATTTTCCCTCTGTCAATATACTTTTCATGGGGATCAGTCAGTCATTCGCAACGGGCATATTATGCCTTGCTGCTCTTGCTGGAAGTGGGCGTAAACGGCTTTTTCGTGTCTCTGGACATGCTGCTATTTTATGTCTTTTTTGAAATGGTACTCATTCCGATGTATTTCCTGATCGGGATTTGGGGTGGAAAAGACAGAGTGTATGCATCCGTCAAATTCTTCCTTTATACCCTGGTTGGTTCTCTCCTTATGTTAATTGGATTGATCTACCTGGGTCTGGATGTGGCGCGCAGTCCTGAGTTAGCGGATACATTCTTTACCACTGATTATGGCCTCATTGTCCAATACGCAGATCTGACATTACAAGAACAAGGTTGGTTATTTGCTGCCTTTGCCCTCAGTTTTGCGGTGAAAGTGCCACTGTTTCCGGTTCACACCTGGCTACCAGATGCCCATACCCAGGCCCCAACAGCAGGTTCTGTTATCCTGGCCGGGGTATTGTTGAAAATGGGTACCTATGGTTTAATTCGCTTTTGTCTGGTGCTCTTTCCCAACGCCTCCCTCCTGGCAGCGCCATGGATGAGTGGACTGGCGGTAGTGGGCATCATTTACGGAGCCATGGCGGCCATGGTACAGACTGATGTCAAAAAGCTGGTTGCCTATTCCTCCGTTTCTCACCTTGGCTTTATCGTGTTGGGCATTTTTGCCTTCACCAAAGAAGGCATGAGCGGTGCCATCATGCAGATGGTCAATCATGGAATCGCAACCGGAGGCCTCTTCCTTCTCGTAGGCATGATCTATGATCGTCGCCATACCCGGGCCATCAAAGACTTTCAGGGCATCGCCAAAGTCATGCCGCGCTTTACCTTTCTGTTTATGATTACGATGATGGCCTCTGTAGGTCTACCAGGTCTGAATGGATTCGTAGGTGAATTTCTGGTGCTGATGGGCGCATTTAAATCTGCGGTCATTGGTGGTGGGTTCGCCATTTTTGCAGCCACCGGCGTAGTGATTGCAGCGGTTTATCTCCTATGGATGTTCCGCCGGGTAATGTTTGGCGAATTGGACAAAGAAGAAAACCGTCAATTGATTGATCTCAATGGTCGTGAAGTGGCCGTCATGATGCCATTGATCATCCTGATGTTCTGGATGGGTTTCTATGCTACCCCTTTCCTCGAAACCATTGGTCAGAGCTCTGATTCAATCATTGAAGCCTTCCAGAAAGATGGGGGCAGCCCGGACGACGGACATGTTTATCAATACCAGCCAGAGGCAGTAGAACATGCTGTAGGTGTGGGTGAATGGGTTGAGCCAACTGAGGAAGAGTTTGGCGATGCCGTGGTAGTCGCAGCACAGCCCTAAACAAAAAAATAATCTCTTAAAAAGTCCTGATGTCCTCGTCAGGACTTTTTTATTGTTCCGACTTGAGCAATTCTTTGATGAATGTCGCTGTGGCCTCAGGCTCTTCCAGGGGAAACATATGCCCACCTTCAATGGCATGAAACTGTGTATCGGGAAAGTGCTTGGGTTGCGCTTTGATCTCAGCTTCTGTCAGTACCCCCTGTGTGGCGTAGAGATAATGGGATGGTATGCTCAGTCGAATCGTGCCCAGGTATGCCTGACCAGTGGTAAATATCTTGGCTTCCAAGGCTTTCGGAATGCTCAGCGTCAGGCCGTCTTCATCTGGTGTAAGACCGTGGTGTAAATAATCTTCAAAGCACTGGGGATGAAAATCCCGAAAGAAGCGCTTTTTGCCCCAATAGGTGCGCGCTTCTTCCAGGTTCTGAAAATGATCTTTACGATTCAGCGCCTGCTTTGCAATCGGGATGATTCTCAGGCCCACCCCCAGACTTTTACTAATCCCCAGCAGCAATCTCCTTTTCCAACCAAAAATCGGCGGGTCAAACAGAATGATGCGTGAGAACAAATCCGGTCTCTTCTGTGCAGCAGCAATGGTGATGGCCCCCCCAAGCGAATGGCCAAGGCCCACGACCGGACCTTTTCCATGATGTTCAATTGCCTCAATCAGTTCATCAGCCCAAATCCGCCAATCGTTTTTCAGACGGTATTTTCCCAATCCATAGATGGGGACTGCCTCCACAGAATGCGGCTTGAGCTGTTCAAAGAAGTACTGATAACTGCCAGAGGGAAAGCCATTGGCATGGGAAAACTGGATCACGGCCATAGGCCGCAAAGCTACATCCGATTAACGGTTAAACTCAAATTCCACTTCGTAATCATCTGGCAACTTTGGCACCAGCACCCATTCCATTCTTTGTTCGTAGGGCAAACAGAATCCACATTCCAGCAATTCTACTTCGTAGAGATATTGCTTACGGTTCTTTTTATCGGTCACTTTTGGACAAAAAACCCGACTACATCCACTGCCATCTACTTTTTGCCCCAGCAGGCTGTAGGTATCAAAATCAATGCTTTCAGGAACAAAGCTCGTACAATTACTGGTGGCTTCAGCAACCATATCGTCAAATTCAGCCTGCGTTTGGATGGTGTACTGATCCGCAGCATATTCGAAAAAACAATCCGGTCCAGCCAGTGGCGCAAACTGCGCAATTTCGATGATCCCTAGTTTGTCGCTGCATTCCGGGCAGGTATCATTGTTGTCCTGACAAGCGCTCAGGGCGCCCAGTGTCAACAGGGCGAAAAAGACTTTATGCAAAACTTTCATGTTTGTTAGAATGAAAAGAGTGAAAAAAATTAATCGACAACCTCAAAGACTACTTCATGATTGATGGGAAGCCTCGGAACCAAAACCCAGATCATCCGGGTTTCCAGAGGTTCGCAGCCACCACATTCCACGACTTTGAGCTCATAACGATACTGGTTCAGTTTATCATCATCGATCACACTGGGGCAAAATTCCCGGCTGCAGCCACTGCCATCTGCTTGCAATCCCAATAAGGTATGCTTGTCAAAATCCACTGAGGCAAACGCCTGAATCGAACAATCGATCCGTTCCGTTTCCAGAATCATGTCGTCAAAAGCTTGCTGACTCTGAATGACGTAAGAATCTCTGACATAGACAGCCGCACAACCCAGAAAAGGATCAAAGTCGGATTCTTCGATGATACCGAGATCAGTATCGCAGGTTCCACACGGTAAAATGCTTACCTGTTCTCCGCAAGAAGAGACGAGAACGCTCAGAAAAAGTGCTGTGAATAATTTTGAAAGGACGTTCATGACAAAAGGTTTGTTTGTTGTTTGTCCTGAAAACGCAGCTTTTGAGTATTCTGCTGCATCATCTGAAAAAAAATCATACGGCATTAAACCATCCTTCAGGTCCTGAGTCAAAGAGGCACATTTGCAAACATACATTCTCTTTTCAAAACTAAACAGAACCAAAAAATTCTGAAGCCATGTACTTTATCAAAAAAAATGCCCCCCGCTTTTTCGTTGTCCTCCTCGCTTTTGGCTTGGTCGCCTGCCAGCCAGACGACATCGTTGAAACTGTCGCTCAGGAAGAAATCGACCTGGCAATGGAGGATGCGACAGTTACAGCTACTTATGATGATGTGGAAGAATACACTTTTGAAGCAATGGAGGTTGCCGATGCCAGCCTGGAAGCCCGAGACATGACAGCCTATCAATATTCCATTCCAGCCTGTGCCACAGTTACCCATGATTCTGTCAACAAAACCATCACCATTGACTTTGGTACGGGTTGTACCGGTCCCGGAGGAAAGACACGTAGTGGTCAGATTGTGATCACCTATACCCAAAGACTGTATATCCCCGGTGCCAGTCTTTCCACTACCCTGGTCAACTATGTGGTAGACGGTCATGCCGTGGAAGGCACCAAAACCATCACCAATGTTTCGCCTAATTTCCAGGCTCCTATCAGTTTGAACGTTACCCTGGTAGATGGACAAATCACTTTTCCCAATGGGGATGTTGCGAGCCGGGATGCTGATAAGACCTATACCTGGATGCGCGCCAACCGCCCCTTGAACGATGAGTTTCACGTTGATGGCAACACCAGCGGTTCGAACCGAGATGGCGTTACTTACACCACTGATATTCTGTCTACCCTGATCTTTAAGCGCAAGTGTCGCCGACAGGGTATCAGAATTCCGGTTGAAGGCCTGAAAGAAATCGACAAATCAAACCGTCCGGTGGTACTACTCGACTTCGGCGATGGCAGTTGTGATCATCTGGTAACAGTTACCGTCAACGGCAACAGCACAGTGATAGATGTTTCCCAGCAATAGTCTTCTTTGATCTTTACGCCCGACCGGAGCCAGATGGTTCCGGTTTTTTTATTCTTCCAAAAGCACAGAAACTTCCTTCTCTAGCAAAGGGATTTTTTGCTGTACGAAATACCAAATGGTCTTCGGTTGGAAACTATCGTGTTGATGAATAATTGTGTTTCTACGATTAATTAACGCATCAGATTGTGTAAGTTCTATTCCTGCTTGCCTCAGTCGATATGCTGCTTCGCCAATTATTTCTAACTCTCGCTCAACTGCTCGCATATTTGTAGGAGCATTCGAAAAGACTTCCAAAGAAGTGATATCGCCAAGATGGTCCTCATTGATGGCGCGGATTGCCTGAAGAATATCAAACAGGTATTTCTTCTGTTTCCTGGTCATACAATAAGACTTTACTTTCCTCAATCTCTTCTATGAAATAAGGATTGCGAAGATTGGGGTAATAGATCCAGTCTATTTTATGGCCCAAATTGCTGGCCGGCGTCGCGCACGGCGACGCACTGCCCACGCTCATGCCGGCGGAGCCAGCGCTAGACGCGACGACAATCGTGCGACGCGC
>JBCBZF010000686.1:0-4011 GCA_039815525.1 Bacteroidota bacterium
CAAAGGCCAGAAACAGAAGACACCCCAAGGACCAAAAAGGTCTTTGGGGAGTTTTTACATCAGATTGAATATATGTCATCTTAAAATCATCTTTTACGTCTTCGAGATCATAATAACCAGCCAGCTTGTCCTTGGCTTCCTGGAAATTTTCTTTCGTAGCAGTGTAGAGATTCATGTCAGCAAAATTGGCGGAACCAGCAATGAGGGTCAGGAGCTCATTGACCTGCTCATTGGTGATGCGCTTGCGGGGATTGAATTGCAGGCTGTAGATAAAACCAATACCTTCTGATACACCGTGCGCCATGATGGCCATGTCATCAAAATTATCGATACCGACATTGAGGTAGTGCAGAGCCGAACCAACGGAAACTTCTTCCCAGGCTTCGCTGGCTTCCATGATGGCTTCGTCGCGGGTGGTCAAATCATCGTTTGAAATCGCAGCACGGCCTTTCAGAAAAGCATCCATGGATTTTTGATTAGAACCGAGGATGGCATTGCGCAGATTGGCATAGTTGCCCCAGAAAGCCAGACCAGTGGTATTGGTCGGAAAGTCGATGGGTACCCCAAAGTAGCCGAAAGCCTCATCCCAGTGATGTTCCAGGTCGGTGCCTTCACCGGGTGTAATGATTTCATTGTCCGCACTCATGCGGTCTTCGCCAAAATAAACGGCTGTTCCCTGATAGTAGAAGGTCGCCCCCATGAGGCCTTTTTCGATCACCTGAGCGTGATCCAAACCATCCTCACCAATCAGATATTTCTTCTCGCCATTGAGGCTTTCAATTACGCCGGCAACACCTTCGCTGCCTTCAACTGTTGATTCGCTGGCGGCGGCCAGCTCTACCAATAAATCATCAAAAGCGGCCTGGACGCTTTCAAGGGTCTTACTCCGCAACTGCTTGGACTCTTCGTAGGTACCATTCCATTGGGCATTGGCAGCGTCATTGGCAAACATCCCTTTCAGACGATCTGCGCTCAGGGCTGTACCCATCTCACGGGAAGTGGCCATGTATGTCTTCATCTCTGCCAACTGACCAATTCGCTGGGTCTGCCCGCTATAGCTGACATTTTCGAAATTATAAGTAGTTGGGATGGTGTAATCAGGTGTAACCGGATCTTGCTCACAGGCGGTCATAAAGACCATTACAGCCATGAACAGCCAGAAAGTATATGTTTTGTGAGTGCTTGTATTCATGAGGATTGAAAAGGTTATGTTTATTTAGATCAATTTTAAATAACCATGGTATGGCGACAAAAGTAGAGGCTTTCTGAAGCTCTTCCAATACCTAATGCTGGGTGATTTTGACAAATATTGCCTACCTAATTTGGTTAGACTCTACCTAATTTTAGGTAGTGATTAGAGCGCGTCTGTCAATCTTTTTCCACTTACGAAAGCAGTCCACTATCTTGGAGGATTGATTGATCCTTACTGCTACTATGATTTCTCGTTTTTTCCTCCTCTTATCTTTGCTGATGTTCTCCAAGCTTGTCCTGGGGCAAAAAAGTACGCATTGGCAGATCACTGAACGCAACAGTATTCTCTGGGATTTGACCAAAGAAGCTGCATTGCCACATCACGACAATATCGAAATGTCCGGGCAATTGGTCTCAGCCATTCTCAGCTACGACATTGATGAGAACAAATATCTTTCTCTTAAGCGGGATGTGATTTTTCCTCAACTCCGCACTTATACCCAAACCAATGAACCGGACTGGAAGCAGTATCGCGCCTACTTCCGGCGGACCATCGGTGATGAGATTGGGCCACGCCTGTTGTTGGATGAGAAAATTGTGGTACCAGGCCCGGTTGATTCAGTGGAAATTGGTGGCATGATCCATTTTTATCATCGTCCGGTGAAGGGTCTGCAAATTACCCGGACCCTTTTTCCAGCCATGAGCTCCCGTTTATTGGTGGAAAAATGGACCCTCACCAATGTAAGCGACATCAATCAGGCAGTTGACATGGCCCATTGTAATCTGAGTTTGGTGGAGAAAGGCTATAAAGGTCGGTACGCGGTACGGGTATTGAGCAAGGGAAAAAACCAGCTTCAGCTTCAGCCGGGAGAAAGCTATACCTTCCCCCTCTTTCATGGCGCGACACTGAATGAAGAAACATCTGACGGTTTTGATCTCACACAAGCTGAAAAGGAACGGACTGATTTTCTCACAGACATGCAATCACGTCTGGTGCTGGAGAGTCTTGATCCGGTCATCAATACCCTTTTTTATTTCTCCAAAATCCGGGCCTCTGAGAGCATTTTTCAATCTTCGATGGGCCTCGTCCACTCCCCCGGCGGCGGCAATTACTACCTTGGCATCTGGGCCAATGATCAGGTGGAATACAGTGGCCCTTTTTTTCCCTATCTCGGCTACCAAACCGGAAACACCGCTGCCTATAATACCTATGCTCATTTTCAAAAAAATATACCTACCGATGACTCACACATTCCCTATGCCTTTGAAGTAGACGGGAATTTTGTGATGGATCATTTGGATCGGGTGGATGCCGCCATGATTGCCTTTGGGGCGGCGCATTATGTTCTGGCAAACGGCGACCTGAAAACTGCCGAGGAACTGTGGCCTCTGATTGAATGGAGCCTAAAGTGGTGTCATGAACATCGCAATGAAGCTGGCGCGGTCATCTCAGAATCAGACGAGATGGAAGGGCGTATCGAAACGGGAACCGCAAACCTCTCGACTTCCAGTTTGTATTATGGCGGTCTGAATTATGGGGCAAGACTGGCAAAAGCCCTCGGCAAGAAAAAAGAGGCCAAAGCCTACCAGAAACAAGCAGCAGACATGGCGCAGGTGATTGAAAGCTACTTTGGGGCTTCGCTGGAAAATCTTGATACCTATCGCTATTTCGACAGCAATCAACATCTGCGCCACTGGATTTGTCTGCCACTGTGCATGGGCATCGAAACGCGAAAGGAAGGCACGCTCAACGCATTATTTGATGAACTGTGGACGGAGAATGGAATTTTGGTAGAAAAGCGAGCAGGAGATGGGCCCAAGATGTTTTGGGACCGGGCCACGCTTTATGCCATGCGGGGCGCCATGAAGATTGGCGAAACCGATCGGGCTTTTGACAAATTGAAGGCCTTTTCGAAGAAAAGACTACTGGGAGAGCATGTGCCTTATGTGATTGAAGCCTGGCCGGAAAACAATATGAAACATCTTTCGGCTGAAAGTGCGCTCTACTGCCGGATCATCACGGAGGGTTTGTTGGGCATCGAACCAACGGGGCTGGGCCAGATCCAGCTTAGCCCAAATCTACCGCAAGACTGGGGCTGGCTGAGACTGCGCAATGTCGCCCTGCAGGGAAAGGCAACAGATTTTCTACTGGAAAAAGGATTTGATGGCCTGAGACTGGTGGTCTCACAAGGCGAAAAGACCTTATTTGATCAGACAATCCTTCCGCATCAGCGGGTTGACATAGAACTCAAAAACTAATCTGCAGATCATACGATCTCCTCCCGATTGGCGCGATTGGCGCTCAGGAGGGCGAGCATGATCACGCTGATCACCGCCATGGCACCGATCCCAATTTTCACCCCCAGATCCGCCGAATCAAGATAGTCGATCTCCAGATCTTGCAGAGTCATCCGAATGAGAGCCGCAGGCAGAAACATCAGCGCGACCATGGTCGCGAGATATTGCGGTGGGGCATATTCGCTGACCCAGGAATAGAGAATCGGACCTACAAAAATTTCGGCAACATTGAGCAGGACAATGAAGACGAAGAAATAATTGACAGAAGTTGTTGTTTCTACAGGTGTGAGCAAAAGAATTCCCATAGCCAACAGGCCAAATAAACAGCCAACTGTCAGCTTAGAAAGCTGGCTGCTGTAGTTGATGTTCCAGAGAACCAAAAAGAGAATGCCCATTGGAATGAGGAGGCTACTTCCCATCGCTTGCCAGCTTTCGGGCGACAATCCCCAAACCTCTAATTGGGCCAGTCCCTTGCTCACCATATACATCTTGGTTCCAATCAATTCATAGGAAAACCAAAAA
>JBCBZF010000245.1:0-7506 GCA_039815525.1 Bacteroidota bacterium
AAAGCCCTGACCCAGTATCTCCCCCTGGGCAAACATAGGCGGGGCGGTACTCACTGCTGATTTTTTCATCATGTGGTTGGTTAATTGTGGGATAAATTTTGTGTCAGTCGCTTGTTCAGGTGAATGAATGGCGACGGCAACAAACATCGCACAGCAGCCCCGTCTCCGCCGGGAAAGAATTCTCTATTTGTTTTCGTTTTTCTCTAATGCTGCACCCTTACATTTGAATAAAAATTTGATCATCAGCATTTTAAATGTAAAATGTGGATCACAGTCCGTTTTCAAAATACAGTATGAAGGACAGCAAACTGATCCAGATTTTACATAGTATCCAGCCGGATGAGCTTCACTGGCTGGCCAAATGGGTGCGCTCTCCCTATTACAATACCAATCCGCTGGTGGCAGACCTCTATGATCTGTTGCGGACATTTGCACCGACATTTGAAGGGAAAGCCTTGACGAAGGAGAAAGTATTTCAAAAGCTGTTTCCGGGAAAGAAATATGACGATCGGCGCCTGCGGCTCCTCATGCACAAACTGACCGAATTGACAGCCGATTTTCTGGTCGCGCAGCGGCTGAAGCGGGAAAGCGATCAGCGGGATCGGCTGCTCTATGCCGAGCTTGGGCAGCGCAACCAGTATCAGCTATTTGAACAGCAAAAGGAAAAAATTGTCCAGGCCTTGCAGAAGAAGAGCTTTCGGGATGAGGATTATTACTGGCAAAAATGGAAGCTGGAGTTTGAGCATTTCAGTCATCCCCAAAGCAGTCGTCTGGGTTGGTCCAATGGAAAAATGGCTGACATGATGCAGGACCTCGATGCCTTTTTTGTCCTATCCAAAATTCGCTACAGCACCGAACTCCAAAATCGACATAATATTCTCTCGGAAGAACATCAGCTCAATTTACTTGAGGAAAGTCGTACGCTCGCAGAAAAACATCCGGGCTTTGGACAAGATTTGGTGTTTCAAACCTACCTCAACCTGCTACAACTGATAGAGGCGCCGCAGGAAGAAGCGATTTTCGCCAAACTGGAACAATCAGCTCTTACCAAACTTGATCTATTCAGTGAAAGCTTCCAGGCGTCTTTGATCCGCTACATGATCAATACCACCATTCTCTTGTATCAAAGAGGGAAAAGACTATTCCTTGAAAAACAATTCAGTCTCTATCAAATTGGCCTGGATCGCTCTCTCTTTCTGGAAGAAGGGCTGCTTAGCGACGCCACTTTTCTCAACATCATCATCACTGCCATCACCCTGCACAAACTGGATTGGGCAGAAAACTTTGTCACGACTTTTCAGGACAAGCTCGCCCTGGATAAGCGTGATGATGCCACTAGCCTGGGTCTGGCTTATTTGCGTTTTGCCCAACGGGATTTTCCTCAGACCAACCGCCTCTTGATGAGTATCCAGACTGAAACCCTACATTATCAACTCCGTGTCAGATCACTCAGCCTCCGCAATTATTATGAACGCTTTCTACTGGACCCGGACGATTACAGCATCGTGGTCAACCAGTCTCAGAATTTTGAAAAATACCTCAGTCGTAACCAGCCGATGTCAGCGGATCGCCTGGAAGCCTACCGCAATTTCTGCCGCATGGTGCGCAACCTCACCTATCGGGTTTCCCGGCTGGAAACCACGGAGGCTCATTTGCAGAAGCTAAAAGACTTTCTGGAAAACAATGATCATGTCATTGCCAAGGATTGGCTGCATCAAAAGGTGGCTGCCCTGGCTGATTCATAAAATCTGCCAGAGCAGATGAATCAGGCATCCATGATGTCTTCAGTGATGATGCCAGTAGAGCGAAAACGGGGGGTGGTTCTCTGCTGGAAGACAGAGGGAATCCGGCTGCATGAGAATTGCATGACAGGAAGGATGAAAGGATGAAACTTGTGTTGTGATCACAAGGTCATCTCATCCTGTCAAAGGCGGTTGGCAGATCGGACCAGATCCCGACCATTTTTGAACATCGCCACAAAAACCGGCCGTACAGGCCGTAGGGGCAGACCTGTGTGTCTGCCCCGGTGAAAAAACAGAACCTAAGGTTTGAGATTCATTCCGGACCAATAAAGTTGTAAATGGTTCCGGGTAGACACATAGGTCTGCGATTCATTCCAGGCAGACACATAGGTCTGCGATTCATTTCGGGTAGACACATAGGTCTGCCCCTAGGGTTGGGCGGTCATTGACCGCGGACATATTCCGTTGGCGACATGCCAAATTGTTTTTTGAAACTGCGGGTAAAATGGGTGGGATCACTGAATCCCAAATCATAGGCAATCTCTGAGACGGTAGCTGCTTGTTGTTTCAGCAAATCGGCAGCGCGCTGCAGGCGCATGGAACGGATCAATTTGCCTGCCGACTGATCGACCAGCGCCCGCAATTTGCGATTGAGATGGGTCACACTCATGCCAGCCGCTTCGCTGAGCTGCTCCACCCCAAACTGCGGCTCGCTCAGATTGTCTTCGATGGTTTGCAGCACCTTTTGGACAAATGCCTGATCTATGGGTACAGCACTGACTTCATTGGGGCGGATGGTGGTCGCACTGCTGAAGCGTTGGCGAAGGCGTTTTCGTTGTTCAAGCAGATTGACGATGCGGGCTTTGAGTTCTTTTGCATTGAACGGCTTAAGTAAATATTCGTCTATGCCATGCTCAAAACCTTTGATTCTGCTTTCGTCTGATGCTTTGGATGTCAGCATGATCAAAGGGATATGGCTGGTCCGTTCATCTTTACGCATGCCTTTGGCCACGCCATACCCATCTACTTTGGGCATCATCACATCTGAGATGACCAGGTCGGGGAGATGTTCTTTGGCCATCGCCAGACCTACTTCTCCATTTTCTGCCTCCAGCACTTGATAGCCAAAGCCCTGCAACTGATCCCGTACATAGCTACGGATATCGGCATTGTCCTCCACCACCAAAATCCGGGTTTTTTCATCCCCAGATTCGGCAATTGCGGAAATCCCCATATCGCGAAGTGGTACGGCGGCAGGACGCAGCTTTTCATCCTCAGAAATGGCCGCCTTGTCATATCCAGCAAGATCTTCAGGAATCGGAAGCTCAATGATGAACCGGCTCCCCTGCCCGACTTCGCTTTCCACCCGGATATTGCCCTGATGCAGTTCGACCAGCTCTTTGGCAAGTGATAAGCCAATTCCGGTACCTGGCTGAGGCTGGGATTCGCTGCTGTCTGCCTGATAAAAGCGGTCGAATACATGCGGTAATTCTTCCTTTCGCATACCGATACCTGTATCGGAAACGACAATCTGCCAGCCAGATCCTTTCTGCTGCACATTCATCCTTACCTGCCCGCCTTCAGGAGTAAACTTCACCGCATTCGAAAGCAGATTAAAGATCACCCGTTCCAGTTTTTTGAGATCGAAAGCAGTAAGGATGGATGCCACATTGCTTTCAAATTGCAAATGGATCTGTTTTTCAGCTGCCACTGCCTCGAAAGCATAGAAGAGATTTTTGCAGAATGGAATCGCGTCCATGGCTTCTGCTTCGAGAGTCATGCCACCGGCTTCCAGTTTGGCGACATCGAGGACCTGATTGATCAGGTCAAGCAAGCGGTGGCCGTTGCGGTCCACCATCCGGAAACGGTCCCGCAAGGCGGGATTGGCGACAGCTGCCTGCAATTGTTCGTTCTGCCCCAGAATCAGGGTGAGAGGCGTGCGGAATTCGTGGGAAATGTTGGTAAAAAAGCGCGTCTTCATGGCGTCGAGTTCGCGAAGCTTTTCCGCTTCCTTGTGACGCTGTTCCTGGCGAGCACGTTCCTGTTCCAGCTCAAAAGCCTGCTCTTTGAGGCGCAGTCGCTGACGATAACGATACCAGATGAAGCCACCAGTACCAATCAACAGTATGATGCTGCCCAGCCAGAGAATCTGATTGCGGCCTTCACGTTCCGCGGCGGCATCCAGCTCTGATTGCTGCAATTCATTTTGCAATCGCAGATTGTCCTTCTCCTTTTTCTCCGTTTCGTACTCAATGTTGAGTTGGTTGATGGTCTCCAGAGACTGGAGGTTGACAAGACTATCCTTAATGGCGTGGTACTGATCCGTGTATTGGAGAGCGAGGCGGGGCTGCTTGCGTTCTTTGTATACGATGCTGAGATTGTTGAGGGCATGTTTTTGGCTGTTCAAATCACCAGTCTCCAGGGCGATGGACAGTTCCTTTTCAAGGAATGGAATGGCCTGTGAGAATTTTTCTTCACGAATCGCAATCGCTCCCAAAACGTTGTAGTAAACGGTCTGCTTTTCCAGGTCGACATCTGTGAGATACTGATCAGCCTTACGAAGAAATACACGGGCAGAATCGCTTTTCTCAGGCAATTGGTGGTAAAGCTCGCCAATACTGATCAGGCAGAGGCCAATCATCTGATCATCTTCGACCTCATAGGCATATTTCAGCCCTTTTCTCAAATACGAAATTGCCTCCTCCGCTTTGGTTTCACTATCCAGAATTGAGCCCAGTGAATAATAAGCGGTCACCAGTCCATCCACGTCTCCAATTTCAGTTCTCAGCTTGATGCTTTCAGTTAAGGCTTTACGTGCATTGGGGTATTGATTGGCCTTGATGTACAGGTCCGCGATAAAGCTCAGCGTATTTGCTTTCTGATAATTCAGCGATAGAGAATCCTGAATGGCCAGCGCCTGATAACATAAACGAAGCGCTTTTTCGTTTTTTTCAAGGAAGTCAAATATTCTTGCCTGATTGGCAAGATTCCGGCTGACACCAACCGCATCATTTCTCTCTTTCTCCACCAATAAGGACTTCTCTAACAAATGCAGCGCAGAATCATATTCTGCCTCCAATTGAGCAATGATTGCCAGGTTGTTGAATGCATTCGCCTGTCCTTTCAGGTTCTTGCCGTTTCTGGCATGAACCAGAGAACGCTGAAAATATGTTTTCGCCTGAGGACTTTTCCCCTGCCTCAAAAAGACCCCCCCTAGATTGTTGTTCGCATTCTGCAGACCTTCATGATAATCGATCGCATCTGAAATCTTCAACGCACGATGCAGAACAACTTCAGCAGAATCCCAGTTCCCTTCCAGCCTGAAACACCGACTGAGATTGATATAACTGTCAGCCTCTTCTTTGGGAAGATCACTTTTTACACTTAAAGAGAGAGCCTTATGAGCGAGTGATTTTGCCTTGACAACATCCTCCCGATAAATCTGATAGACCTGCTGATTCAATGATTGTATTTCCTCTTTCTTCCCTTCTTGCTGCGCCAGTAGAGAGACGGGTAATAAAAAGAGAAAAACGAAAGCCGCATTTTTTATCAAGGATAATATGTTCATCGGCTCGAAAATTTCATATTATTATATCATCAGAATAGGGAAATCACTTTAACAACACAAATTTCATGAGCACCAGTAGCGTGAATTTCAGCCCTGGACTGGGGATTCCCAGTAGCCCAATTGTTGCCAAAGGCAAAAAAGACCCATCAAAAAACGTTGCGAGAGTCAACAAAATGATTATTGCAGATCCAGGTATTGGTTTTGAAATTGAATTTGACAAGGTTGATCCAGCCATTAAGGAAAAGATCAACTATGTGAAGATCAAGATACAGTTGGGGCAGCAAGCTGGGGTCTATAAGCATGAGCAACTTTGTTCTCTCTGGTCTTCCAACCTGACGCGTTATGTAGATCTCAGTAAACCTTACCTCTTCGTTGCGTCATTCATTGATAAGAACTGGCGGCTGGAGGAAGGGAATTATTATGTGAGAGTAACGGTGGAATTCCTGCGAGATTTGTTTAATGGTGAAGCAGATGAATCGCTGGAAGTATTGGAGATGGATGCAGACGTTACGATTCCCAAAAACAATGGCAAGTTTCAGATCACCATTGATGGAGCAGGACCACAAAGCCTGGAAACCCCTCCTTCCAACCAGAATCCTGGTGCCAACGATGTACGCTATTCGAATGGGGTCTTTCATGAACTCGGTACTACCTTTGAAATGAAATATCCCCACGCAGTCCCAACGACAGAGATCAATTCCAATCGAACCAGATTATGGAAAAACACCAGCAATGCAGGATCTGGGGTCTTTCTTGAGGCACTTAACAGCAGTTTCGATCTCACTGAGAAGGGCTTCCACTGGCTGCCTTTCCCCAACATATTGCCAGACAATGAGGTGGTCTCAAAAGCCAATTTCCATGTATTACCGGCGCATAATCACAATGAAGAGGTCGGAGTCGGAAATCTACAATACTTTACCACTGGCCAAACGACCATCGCACCGAAAACCGGTCCTGTCGTCATTTCGGTTGAGTAAGCCCTTCACTTAATGTCAAAATAAACGCATCCGCCCCGGCTTGGCCGGGGTTTCCTTTTTGCGATCCAAGGCCCGCTTCTGTATTTTTGGGCAGAGCACATCTTTTGTACCATTTAATCACAATCAATCATGCGTTACCTCTCGTGGGCACTGACCCTGGCAGCATGCATCATGCTGACCTCCCTCCTCTCCTGCACCGCTGAAGCGCCGGAACAGCTGATCCTGGCTTCGGAAAATGGAAACGAAGCAGAACAAGGAGCGAGCAATCTGAGCAGTGTTTCTGTCTCTGGCCCGGAAATCAACTTGATAAAGCCTCCCAAAGGGAAAGGAAAGGGGAATGCCAAAACAAAAAAAATGGTCGTCGCGGATCGGGTGATCAGCATACAGACCGGAGTCGAAGCCCCGGATGATGCCGCGCAGACCAGCAGCCTGAGAATCGTCGGCCGTTTCGGCACCTCGCCGACGAATCTTGGCCTGGAGGCCACCCTCGTTCTCGATGCAGGCTCCGACATTCTGGACTTCAGCGATGACATTGTGTTTGCCTTTCCCTACCTCCCACCCGCCGCCCAGAACGGTCAGTACTATCTGGAGATGGATTTCGAACTCTTTGATGCCGCCGGGGCGAGTTTATGGCAGGCTTCGCTGGACGAATATGTGTCAGAGGACATGGTTCGATTCATGGGAGAGACCACGCTCAGTCTGGACGGAGAAGCCCCTGCATACACCAGCCCGGAAGCACCCGGCCCCAATGGTCTGACCTATAGCGATGTGCTGTTTCATGATCTGGGCGTAGCCTATCACGTTCAGACGCCCGCGACAGCTGCCGCGAGCATCACGGATGCCAGTTTTGAATTGGTTCTCAATGGCAATACGGATCATCATTGCAGCCTTCAGTTGAAGGCGCTGAGCGGAACCATCGATCTGGATGGCGCTGCGGATCTGATTTGGATGCCGTATCCACAAATCAGTGGGCAGACGATTGAGATTGTCTCGGCAGAGATTCAGGCTGACATTTTGCCGACCAGCTTGGGGCTTACTGATCTGATTTTGTTAGACAATGCAGTGGAGACGGCCGCTGGTGCTGTCGTCATTTCGGTTGAGTAACATACCCGGCCACCCGGCCGTGGGGGGCGACCGGCGTGTCTGCCCCGGTATACGAAAAATCAGCCCGGCACCAGTTTTTGTTTGAATCACAAAAAAATAGCGATCCAAACCCGGC